>JAJQAI010000167.1 GCA_021203915.1 Prevotella sp.
TTACGCTCTTTTGCTAGTGATGTTTTTACTAGCTTTGAGCAAAAGAAAGTAGTAGCACTAGGTGAGGTCTTGAGCACTTTTATGATGACTAACTTTCTAAAAGAAAGTGGATATAAGACTTTACTAATTTCTGCTCTTGACTTTATGCGTACCGATAATAACGCTGAACCAGATCAAGAGTATATAAAGACTCACCTAAAAGATATTCTTTCATCCAATCCTGGATATCAGATATATATAACTCAAGGCTTTATCTGCCAAAATGCCTTCGGAGAAACTGATAACCTTCAGCGTGGAGGTAGTGATTATACTGCATCGCTTGTTGGAGTGGCAGTTGAGGCTGATGAGATACAAATATGGACAGATATTGACGGAATGCATAACAATGACCCTAGAATCGTTGATAAGACCGAGCCTGTACGTCAACTTAACTTTGAAGAAGCAGCCGAGCTAGCATATTTTGGAGCTAAGATTTTGCATCCAACATGTGTGCTTCCGGCTAAGAAGGCAGGTATACCGGTACGCTTGCTAAATACAATGGAGCCAGAAGCTCCAGGAACCATTATCAACAATGTGGTTCTAAAGGGTAAAATCAAAGCCGTTGCTGCTAAAGATAACATAACGGTCATAAAGATAAAAAGTGGTCGCATGTTACTAGCTACAGGTTTCCTTCGTAAGGTATTTGAAATATTTGAGCGTTACTCTACCGCAATAGATATGGTGACAACAAGTGAGGTCGGTGTGTCTATGAGTATTGATAATGATACCTACCTAAATGAGATAGTTTCAGAGCTAGGTAAATATGGTGCCGTAACAGTAGAAGGCGATATGTGTATTATCTGCGTTGTTGGAGATCTTGATTGGTCTAATGTAGGCTTTGAGACTTTGGCAACCGATGCTCTAAAAAATATACCAGTAAGGATGATTTCCTATGGAGGAAGTGATTGTAATATTTCTTTCTTGGTACGAGGGGCAGATAAAAAGCGTGCATTACAAAGTTTAAGCAATACTTTATTTAATAATTAAGGTTAGGCAAGTTTTTATGAGCGAAAAAGGAATTTTCCCCATTCAAGGTTTTAAAAGCATTGAGACACCGTTTTACTATTATGATACGGCTCTGCTCTCAAGGACTCTTGATGCTATTAATGATGAGATAAAAGCTCATGATGGCTATCGGGTTCACTATGCCATTAAGGCTAATTATAACCCTATAGTTCTTTCCCAAGTAAGTAAAGCAGGGCTTGGAGCTGATTGCGTTAGTGGTGGAGAAATTCTTGCTGCTTTAGAAGCTGGTATCCAAAAAGAAAAGATTGTCTTTGCCGGTGTTGGTAAGACTGATAAGGAAATTTTAATTGGCCTAGATAATGATATTGCCTGTTTTAATGTTGAAAGTAGGGAGGAGCTTGAAGTAATAAACTCCCTTGCCCAAAAAAAGGGCAAAATAGCTCCAATTGCTTTACGCGTAAATCCCGATATTGAGGCCCATACTCATGCTAATATTACAACGGGTAGAGCAGAAAATAAGTTTGGTATTCCGCTTTCTGAAATAGAAAATGTAATTTTGCTTTCTAAGAAGTTAGAGGGCATAAAGTTTATAGGTCTTCATTTTCATATAGGCTCTCAGATTTTGGATATGAGCGATTTTATTCCACTTTGTGAGTGTATAAATCACCTTCAGGAAAAGCTCGAAGAAAAAGGTATTACTCTGGAGAGTATAAATGTTGGTGGAGGCTTAGGTGTTAATTACATAAATCCAGATTCTCAGCCTATCCCTAACTTTAAATCATACTTTGATACATATGCCCAGAATCTTAAACTCCGCAAAGGGCAGAGCCTTCATTTTGAGCTTGGTCGCTCAGTGGTAGCTCAAGCGGGTACACTTATTTCTAGGGTGGTATATGTTAAGCAAGGATTACAAAAAAAGTTTGCCATAATAGATGCTGGTTTTACCGATTTAATTCGCCCAGCTCTTTATCAGGCATACCACAAAATAGAAAATATTTCAAGTAGTGGCCCCGAAGCAATGTATGATGTTGTGGGTCCTATATGTGAATCAACAGATGTTTTTGCTAAGGCAACATACCTAAATGAGTGCCATCGTGGAGATTTTATTGCTCTACGCTCGGCCGGTGCTTATGGAGAGGCTATGGCCTCGAGATATAATTTAAGAGATTTGCCTAAGAGCTATCAGACTCAAGATTTTAATTTTTGAAAGATTTCTTTTTAGCCATGCTCAATGTAGATTCAGTAACCATATTTATATGTCTAGTACTATTAGTACTTGCCTTGATGTCTTGTATTTGTGACTCTTTCTTTCATGCTATGCCAAAGCGTGGAAAGCGCACTTTGGAAGACTTTCCTGTGACTGTTATAGTTGTTGCAGAGAACAATGCTGCTGAATTAAGGACAAACTTAGAGTCAATCCTTTCTCAGGACTATCCTGCCGGTTATGAGGTTATTGTGGCCGTGGCTAAGGATGAAGATGGGACCTCGGATTATTTAAAAACACTGACTTCTTATAAGAATCTTCGGGTTACCTATGTTCCCGACTCGGCACTTTATATGAGCCGACGTAAGCTTGCTATAACACTTGGTGTTAAAGCCTCCCAAAATGAATGGATTTTACTTGTTGATGCAACATCACGTCCACTTTCTCCAAGATGGATATACACTATGACGCTAAGTTGTGATATTGGACGTTCAATGGTCTTAGGTTATAGTAATTACACTTCAAAAGCAACTCAGTTCCAAAGATTCCTTCGCCTTCATTGTGATTATCGCAATATGCGTGAGGCCTCTACAGGTGGCTATGGCCTAGCTGGAACTAACCTAATGTTCCGCAAGGATATCTTCCTTGAAGGTAAGGGTTTCCAAGGAAACTTAAAATACATTCGTGGAGAGTATGATTTTTTAGTAAATAAATATGCACGCCGTGGAGCTGTATCTATTAGTACTGAACCAGAAAGCTTTATCGAGGAGATAGCACCAACAGAAAAAGAATGGTTTGCTTATAATATACTTTATATGGAAACGCGTGAGCATATGTTTAGATGCGCGCCTCATCGTACAAATTTCAACCTTGACATGCTATCGCTTCATCTTTCGCTTTGGCTATCATTCATTCTTATGATATATTCTTTAGCTACACTACGTTGGATAGCTGTCCTTGTAGCCATAATAACCTTAGTTGGTCCACTCTTTATTAGAGTTATTAATGCTCATAATGTGTTCACACAGTTTGATCTTAAAATTCCTTCATGGCGTGGAGTGATGTATGAGGCTTACTTTGTAGTTCACAACGTAAAATTTATGGTTAAACATATACTAGCAGATAAAGCTGAATTTATAAGTCATAAATTTT
>JAJQAI010000036.1 GCA_021203915.1 Prevotella sp.
GGTAAGATAGGTAACGTTAAGACAGTTTATGGCTGTCTTAACGTTACCTATCTTACCCGCTCCAAGAGAAAAAGATCCTTCAGGAATTTCTATAGTATAATCACCATAAAGGGTAAGCGGAGTTTTTTCTTCTTCATTTTCATCATACACATAAAGGGTATAGCTACCATCCGCGTTAGCTTCTAAGGCGGGTTTTAGCACAGCTAAAGCCCTAAGAGAATCAGTATTTATTACATCTATCTTAAGGTCACTTTTAAGAAGCTCTACTCCACCTTCATAGGAAACAGTAATACTTTCAAGTTTTCCGCTAATCCTTGAGCTACTTTCTGGCCAAACAGTAAGTAAGCCTAGAGTTGTTGGACCTTGAGCGCCTTCCTCCATCTCCTCAAATGTAAAGTATTTAATGTCCGTGTCCTCGGGATACGTTGCATAATATCCCCAGGACTTGTTCTTTTTTGCCTCATCAGCATAAATGATTGCCTCATATAGAGCCTTAGTACCATAGGGTACATAAACTGTTGCAAATGGAGCATTTGTGGAGTTTGTACCCATACCAAAGGGGTTAATACCGGTAATCTCTGGAGGCGTGGTAGCGTAGCACCAAATCTCCTTAATAGAGGTACAACCATAGAATGCCTGCTTTTCAATTGTAGTAATAGTTGCGGGTATTACTATAGATACGATATTGGTTTGGGACATAAAAGCACTAGTTGAAATTAATGTAACACTATAGCCTGCAACATAGTCTAAAATCTCTAGATTACATTCTTTAGAAGCATCCCATTCTGGAGCTCCAGGAATAGTTGGTTCTTCCCACTCTGAAGCAGCTGGCTTGTTATAGCCATATAGTGCCATAGCTTGAGAACCATCATCCTTAGTTATGAGTTTATAGATAACGCCATCGTCATCAACCCAACACTGACCGCTTTCTTCATCCTCGTAGGCTTGGTAATCGGCAAAGGCGATAACCGAAGATAAAAGCGATAATAAAAATAAGGTAATTTTCTTCATACAAAATTTCTTTTTTTGGTTAATACTTAAGTTATAGCTGTAAAGTTTTTATTTTTTTTCTTTGTGGTATACATACACTAATCCCCTATAGCTCCAATAAGATTAAAGGAGTAGACTTCTACTGGTTGTTTACGATTTGTAAATCAAAAGATTTGCAAGTCTTAAGCCATATAAAACAAAAATAAAGGGATAAAAAAACTAGCCTATTATCTCGTTGATAATATTAATAAACTCTTGACCTAACTCTTCGGCCTTCTCTTTTGTAGATGCTTCACTATAAATACGAATAATAGGCTCGGTGTTAGATGTGCGTAGATGTACCCATTTATCTGGAAAATCAATCTTTAGACCATCTTCAAGGTTTAGCATTTCATTTGGGTACATACTTATAATTCTTTCTTGGACTTTTTTGAAATTGGTTGTTTTAGTAAGTTCAATACGATTTTTTGCAATATAATAATCGGGATATAGTCTGCGTATTTCGGTTGCCTTAAGATTCTTTTTTGCCATTAAAGAAAGGAACAGAGCTATGCCAACAAGTGCATCACGGCCATAGTGGCTTTCAGGATATATTACCCCACCATTTCCTTCACCGCCAATTATAGCTGAGGTCTTTTTCATAAGTTTTGTAACATTAACCTCACCTACTTTTGCTGCAGCGTACTTTCCACCATGGGATAGTGTTATATCCTTTAGGGCTCTAGAACTACTTAGGTTGCTAACGGTATTGCCTACCTTATGCTCTAAGACATAATCAGCTACAGCAACAAGGGTATATTCTTCCCCAAACATACTTCCGTCCTCTGAGATAAAGGCTAGACGATCCACATCAGGATCTACTACGATACCCAAATCAAAACCGCCTTGTTTGGTAAGCTCCATTATAGCGCTTAAGTTTTTCTCCAGTGGTTCTGGGTTATGAGCAAAATCACCATTTACCTCACCATTGAGAATCTCAAAATCTACTCCTAGAGCCTTTAAAAGCTTAGGTAAAATAATACCTCCAACACTATTTATAGTATCTAGACAAACTCTAAAATTTTTCTTTTTTATTTCTTCTTGATCAACTAGCTCTAGATTTAAGATATTATTTATGTGTTTATCATCATAGGAGTCATCTTTATAGTAATGACCAAGCTCCTCTACTGGGGAAAAGTCAAAATCCTCTTTCTCTGCGAGGTCAAGGACCTTTTCTCCTTCTTCTTTAGAAAGAAATTCTCCAGAAGAGTTAAGCAATTTTAGGGCATTCCAATGCTTTGGATTATGACTAGCGGTAATTATTATACCACCAGAGGATTTTGAAAAGATAACTGCAAGTTCTGTAGTTGGTGTTGATGCTAATCCTATATCAAGAACATCAAAACCTGAGCCTATAAGGGTTCCAGCAACTATGGATCGAACCATCTCTCCTGAAATACGCGCATCTCGTCCAATTACAATCCGGCGGGCATCAGCCTGTCTTGAAAGACGAATATACATAGCAAAAGCAGAGGTAAACCTTGCTATGTCAAGGGGGTTGAGCGTATCACCAGTACGCCCACCTATGGTACCTCGAATACCTGAGATGGATTTTATAAGGGTCATCCTTTAGCGTCCTCTTTCGTAGGTTATTGTATAATAACAAGGATAGACTGAAGAAGAAGCATAAATTTGTCCTTGATCGTGTGGTACAATTAAATTAACCTTTGCTATCTCCTCATCTGCTGATTCTGGGCGTCCCACCTTTATATATGTAAAGGGAACAAGCCAACCGGTGGGTACAGATGTACTTCCATAGGCAGCAACCATAACGCTTTCACCTTCTATAAAAGATCCTGTAAATGTACCACTATTATTAACGACATTCATTTTGTCAACTACAGCTGCGAAATAAAGAATATTGTTAGTAAGTTGAAGGGTATCCTCCATAATATTAAACTCTGTAAATCGACAAAGCACTGTCGCGGTTTCTCCATTTTTTATCTTTTCACCACAACCATCACGAACAATCTGCATATAAACTCCAGAGGTCTTCATAAGAACAAATTCGTTCTTATCAAGGTTGGTCGTGTAATTTTGAGCCTCAAATTCAGACTCATTAATTACGGTAATATTGGAATCTCTTATAAATTTTGATATTGCTGAGTTTTCTTTCTTCTTTTGATCTGCATATGTCTCACCATTATTGCAACTTGCAATAAATTCTATGGCTAGAAGCATGGCAATAAAAAAAACTATTTTCCTCATCAAATTTTTTTTTGTTCCGTTGCAAATTTAAGAAATGCTTTTTAATAAAATTGCAACTTACCTAATAAAATAACATCTATTCAAATTCATTAATAGCTTTTTGTGTTATAC
>JAJQAI010000330.1 GCA_021203915.1 Prevotella sp.
GGCGGGCTTTGATGTAAAGGATGTTATGATGACTGACTTAATAAGTGGAAGAGAGACCCTTAAGGATATCAATATGATAGTCTTTTGTGGTGGATTCTCTAACTCCGATGTCTTAGGAAGTGCAAAAGGTTGGGCTGGAGCTTTTCTTTTCAATCCAAAGGCAAAAGAGGCTTTAGATAATTTTTATGCTAGAGAAGATACCCTATCACTTGGCATATGCAATGGTTGTCAACTTATGGTGGAACTTAACCTAATAAATCCAGAGCATAAAAATCGCTCTAGGATGCTTCACAATACTTCGCATAAATTTGAAAGTTCTTTCCTTTGTCTTGATATCCCAGAAAATTCAAGCGTTATGTTTCATTCTTTAAGTGGATGTAAACTTGGACTTTGGGTTGCTCATGGTGAAGGACGCTTTAGTCTTCCAGAGGGGGAGGATAAATATAACATTGTGGCTAAGTATGCCTATAGCCTTTATCCGGGAAATCCTAATGGCTCTGATTTTGATGTGGCTGGTATATGCTCTAAAGATGGTCGTCATCTTGCTATGATGCCGCACCTTGAAAGAGCTATATTCCCATGGCAGAATGCATGGTATCCTTCGAATAGAAAAAATGATGAAGTGACACCATGGATAGAAGCTTTCGTTAATGCACGTAAGTGGATAGAGGCAAAGGTAATAAATAAGTTATGAGAAGCAATAAAAAACACCGAACGCTATTTTTAATAGTTTTACTTTTTTCTTTTCTTTCGCTTTGGGCTGATAATAATCAAAAGCGTGAATTCCGTGGAGCGTGGATACAATGTGTCAATGGACAATTTATGGGCATGTCCTCTCAGGAAATGCAACGTCAACTCTCCTCACAATTAGACAAACTCAAAAAAGATGGCGTCAATGCTATTATCTTTCAAGTAAGACCCGAGTGCGATGCACTTTATGAAAGTAAACTCGAGCCATGGAGTCGCTTTCTTACCGGTAGACAAGGCCTAGCCCCATCTCCTTATTGGGATCCACTGGAGTGGATGGTTAATGAGTGTCATAAGCGTGGCATGGAGATTCATGCCTGGATAAATCCTTTTCGTGCCAAAGTAAAGACTACCCAAGAACTTTCAAGAAACCATATTGCTATTCGTCATCCTGAGATGTATTTTCCTTATGATGGACAATATATTTTGGATCCCGCTCTGCCGGAGTGTCGTGATTATATTTGTAAGGTCGCAAAGGATATAGTTGACCGTTACGATATAGATGGCTTTCATATTGATGATTATTTTTATCCCTATCCCGTAGCAGGCGTTACGATTAATGATGATAAGAGCTTTTCTACCTATGGTAAGGGCTACAGCTCACGTGGAGATTTTAGACGTGATAATGTAAACAAATTTATCAAGCAACTCTCTGAGACAATACACAAGGAAAAACCATGGGTTAAGTTTGGCGTTTCTCCCTTTGGTATATATAGAAATAAACGGAATGACCCAACCTTAGGAAGCAATACAAATGGGCTACAAAACTATGATGACCTTTATGCTGATGTCCTCTTATGGGTAAATAATGGCTGGGTGGATTATTGCGTGCCACAACTATATTGGGAAATTGGTAACTCAGTTGCAGATTATGATGGGCTTATAAGGTGGTGGAATAATCATGCAGGAAATAGGAATCTATACATAGGTGAAGATGTTGAGCGCACGGTTAAGTATCCCGATATAAATAACAAGAATATCAATCAGATGCGAGCCAAGTTTAATCTTCATAGTTTGATGCCTTATGTTAATGGTACAGTACTTTGGTATGCCAAGGCAGTTGCTGATGATGTAGGGAACTATGGCACTCTTTTGGCAAAAAACTATTGGAAATATCCTGCTCTTCCTCCACTAATGCCATATATAGATGGTAAGGCTCCAAAAGCGGTGAGTAAACTTAAGGTTCTTTCTATGGATGGTAAACAAGTGCTATTTTGGAAGGCTCCAAAGGGAAAGTCATGGAAAGATGAGGCAGCGAAGTATGTCGTTTATAGGTTCGAAAAAAAGGAGAAGATGAATATAGATGACCCCTCAAAGATTGTTAGCATAACTCAAAATACTTTTTATGAAATACCCGCTAGTGCTGACAAAAAAGAAAGAAAAAAATATTACTACGTTGTAACAGCTTTAGATAGAATGAGTAACGAAAGTCAGCCGAAAAAATATTAAACGTTTAGGACAAATAACAAATACAACAAACGCTGCCCCCACAGCATTACGCGTTACCATATATCATCTAGTTCTATTTCTTGGTTTACAATTATTCTCCACTTTGTATTTCTCTTTTTGTTGGCTATAGGGAGAGATGTTGATAGTGGTCGGTATCTTACATTCTGGAGGTGAGGGCGGATTATTTCGTGTATAGCATCAGCTTGTTGACTATTCTCAAGCACCACATCAAGGATATATCCGAGGCGTTGGAGGGTGGAAAGAGTAGTGACGTTGAGCAGTTCGTTGCCATAGAGATGGAAGTTGAACTTCTCCATAAGTTCTGCCACAATTGTGGTAGCGATGGATAGTCCCCCTACTAAGCCACTATACTGCACTAGGTCAACAGCTGTAAGTTCAGCATTGGAGTAAAGTATGGTGCTAGTATCAGTGTTTGTTTCACATAGTAACGATTGAGGTATCTCCTTGCGATAGAACCACGCAAGTTGTTCGTTCTTATTAGTTGTGAATGTTATTTTTGGGAACTCTGTCATTATGGTCAATCGTTGGGGACGTTGGTGTGCAGCCCCATGGAGTACACCAGCACTCAGCAAACACACATAGTAGTGACGATGTAAATGGGTCATAAGTTGATTAATATAGTTGTAAGGAGGAACGATACCCCTATCCTTGAATTGGATGGGTACAACAGTATAGAAGCCTCTATGTACCGATTGTATACGCTTACGCTTACATAAGCGATGTAATTCATTCGACACTACAATAGGCGATAGCGCAGAGAATGCTTCACGAACATCTTGATAAGAAAAGGTAGGAAATCCTCTAATCTCACGCTTTTCAATCCAAGTAGATATTGACATAATGTATATTTTGGTGCAAAATTAATGATTTTATCATGAACTACGCATCATTTTGTCGTTTTTTTTTAAAGCAACATGTATTGCAGTTTTAAAAATAGAGGTAAAATCAATACACTACCCCACAGTCTGTCCCAAGTCTGTCAAATTAAAAATCACTTATTGGGGAAAGTTTTTTTTAGTCCCCAATGAGTGATTTCTTAATTAAAAGTAGGAAAAATTTATATCCTTTTTTTAAGGATTAGTTCCTAAAGGTAAGCTTATCCATAGAAGCATCTACGATTATAGGC
>JAJQAI010000308.1 GCA_021203915.1 Prevotella sp.
TAGTTATTAAAATGTATGAAGGTTTACCCAATTGCTAAGATAAATTTAGGACTCAGCGTTTTAAGAAAACGCCCAGATCTTTACCATGATATTGAGACCATCTTTTATCCTATTTCTCTTAAAGATGAGCTCGAGATAGAACTTCAAGATAAAGGCTCATCCTTAGAATTAAACCTTGAAGGAATTTCCATCCAAGGGGATGTAAAAAGTAATATTATCTATAAAGCATATTATCTTCTTAAGGAGTTATACCCACAAATTACGGGTGTAAAAATTCATCTTAAAAAAAACATTCCCGTTGGGGCTGGTCTTGGGGGTGGATCCTCCGATGCTGCTTATACGATTAAGGCTTTAGATGAAATATTTTCGCTTGGTATAACAAAGACTCAAATGTTAAGCATAGCCTCTCAACTTGGAGCCGATTGTGCTTTTTTTATAGACCCTAAACCTTCATATGCAACCGCTCGTGGAGAAGAGCTTAAAGAAATTGATGTTAATTTAAGTGGAAAGTTTATTGCAATTGTAAAACCACCTATTTTTATTAGTACACGCCAAGCATACTCTCTTGTTAAGCCTTCAATTCCTAAAATAAGTTGCCTTGACGTAATTTATAGGGAAGTCTCTTTATGGAAAAAAGAGCTTAAAAATGATTTTGAGGAAAGCCTTTTTAAAGTTTATCCAGAACTTAAGGAAATAAAAACCTTACTTTATGGTCTTGGTGCTCAATATGCTGCAATGAGCGGTAGTGGAAGTAGTATTTATGGTATTTTTTCTTCCAAGCCTAAGAATATAGAGAAAAGTTTTCCTTCCTATTTTACAGCAGTTATAGAAATTTAATCCGCCCCTTTATAAAAACATCGAAGACCCTTAAAGGAAAAAGAGTCTTCGATAAAGGAATGAAAAAAAGGTTTCTCTTTTTAGTCTTCTTGTGACATTTCTTCTTCGTGCTGCTTGATGAGCTCTTGTTGTATGTCGTTTGGTACGAGCTCATAGCTAGAGAACTTTGTATTGAAAGAAGCACGTCCTCCTGTTAGAGAACTTAGAGATATAGAATAGCTTGCTAATTCCTTTAGTGGAATTCTAGCTTGAAGTTTCTGATAACCTCCGTCAGCGTCCATACCCATAATAATGGCACGACGTCCTTGAAGATCACTCATTACATCACCCATAAAATCTGCAGGTACGAGGACCTCTAACTCATATATTGGCTCCAAGATTTTTGGATTTGCAGCCTTGAAGGCATCAGAGAATGCATGACGACCAGCAAGCATAAATGAGAGCTCGTTACTGTCAACTGGGTGCATTTTACCATCGTAAACAATAACACGAACATCACGGGCATAACTTCCCGTTAATGGTCCTTGTTCCATGCGTTCCATAACACCTTTTAGGATTGCTGGCATAAAGCGTGTATCAATTGTTCCTCCTACTACAGAGTTAATGAATACGAGTTTTCCGCCCCATTCAAGGTCAATCTCTTCCTTGCTCTTTATGTTCATCTTGAACTCTTGATTGCCGAATTTATATACCGTTGGGTCAGGCATGCCTTCGGTGTATGGTTCAATAATTAAGTGAACCTCACCAAACTGACCTGCGCCACCAGACTGCTTCTTATGACGGTACTCAGCCTTGGAGAGTTTTGTGATTGTCTCACGATATGGTATCTTAGCATCAATGAAATTAACTTGTATCTTCTCATTGTTCTCAAGACGCCATTTGAGGGTGCGAAGGTGGAATTCTCCTTGTCCATGAACAATGGTCTGACGTAGCTCTTTGCTTTGCTCAACGACCCACGTTGGATCCTCTTGACGCATCTTCGTTAGAGCTGCCATCATCTTTTCAGTATCTGATTCACTTGCAGCTTTAATAGCACGTGAATACTTAGAGTTAGGATACTTAATAAAGTCAAATTTGTAATCGCAATCCTTTCCGTTTAAGGTATTGCCTGTCTTGACATCTTTAAGTTTTACAGCGCAGCCAATATCACCGGCATTAACCTGGTCAACAGCTTGACGATTTGCTCCAGCGCAAACATATAGGTTCGCTACACGTTCCTTTGAACCACGGTCAGCATTTGTTAAATCATCACCAACTTTGACATTACCGCTCATTACCTTGAAGTAGCTTACTTCACCAATATGAGGCTCAACACCTGTCTTAAAGAAAAATAGTGATGATGGGCCTGCCTCATCAATTGTAATCTCATCACCGGAAGCAGCTTTGTACTTAGGCATTTCGTTAGGGAACGGAACTACATTGCCTAAGAACTCCATAAGACGTCTAACGCCCATGCTCTTACCTGCACAAACGCAGAAAATTGGATATATAGAACGTGTTATAAGACCCTTGCGGATACCTTCACGCATCTCATCTTCAGTTAAGTTCTCCTCCTCGAAGAATTTCTCCATCAAGGCTTCATCGTTTTCAGCTGCAGCCTCAATAAGAGCTTTATGCATATCTTCGGCTTTTGCCATCTCCTCTTGAGGTATATCCTCAATTATTGGAGCACCGCCCTCTGGCTTCCATGAGTATTTCTTCATTAGAAGAACATCAATTAAAGAATTAAAACCTGGGCCAGTTGCTATTGGATATTGAATTGGCACACATTTATTCCCGTATGTTTCCCTCATATTAGAAAGGATAGTATCAAAGTCACACTTATCACTATCAAGTTGATTAACCAGGAAAATAACAGGCTTGCCTAATTTTTCTGTGTTACGGAAGCAGTTCTGCGTTCCTACTTCAGGTCCATATTGACCATTAACTACGATTACAGCTTGATCTGTTATATTTAGGGCTGTAATTGCTCCTCCCACGAAGTCATCAGAGCCAGGGCAATCGATGATGTTGAGTTTTTTGTTGTTCCACTCTACATTAAAAACTGTGGAGAACACAGAGTATCCATATTCTTGTTCAACGGGGAAATAGTCACTAACGGTGTTCTTTGCTTCAACCGTACCACGGCGTTTGATAACTCCACTTTCAAATAACATAGCTTCGGCAAGAGTAGTCTTGCCGGATCCCGCACTGCCAATGAGTGCGATGTTTTTAATTTCGTTTGTTTTGTAAATTTTCATATGTATGATAGATTTAATTATTTATGCGAGTTGAGCCGCTAAGGTACGACTTTTTGGTTAATACGTCAAAAGAAACTCAAGAAAGATAAATGAATTTAAATCATTTTAGTACTTTTGTGTCAAAGAGAGAAATATAATCTTATGGCAGGCATATATGTGCATATCCCTTTTTGTAAGAGTCGTTGTATTTATTGCGATTTTTATTCTACTTTACTTTTAGATTATCGTGATAG
>JAJQAI010000206.1 GCA_021203915.1 Prevotella sp.
CATTTTTTCTTGATTTTTTTAAATTTTCCTTGATTTTTCCTCTTTTTTATTTCTTTTATCGCTTAATCGTAGCCATTGTTCCAATAGTCATAAGTAGCGTTAATGTGCCATCTATTTTACGATTCGGTGCTATTTTAACGGGTTTTTTATTGTCATGACGGTCAATATCTATAGCACAATTGACTAGACAATATGAGTTAATGGGATTCTTATCAATCACAATTCTTGGAATTTCCTTACCTATCATCATCTCAAAACTTTCAACGGCTATATTATACGCGCCATTTGTCTGAGGATAGGGAACAAGAGTGTTCTTTCCGCCTGATTGAAGAGATAAGATATTTACCAAGTCTTGTGCCTTATAAGAGTCATAACTAATACGAATGATTTTTAATCCTGACCGCCTGATAATATCATTAGCTATTTGCTCAACATCGATAATATCGCCTTTACAAAATTTCAAATACCCTTGCTCGTGCCAGCTTCGATATAACATCTCATTGGGATGGGTTTTTAATGCTCCTTCAGGGAAATAGTAATCAGTATAGGAATAAAACTTCCCATCCATTCGATTGTAGACGGTATAGCTAACTGAACTAAAGTCATCTTTAACCGACAAACTAAAAGCAATCGCGCACTCAGTACCCCTTGGGACACTATCAATATTGAACTCTGCTAATAAGTCATTCGCTTTTTCGAGGCTAAGCCATGAGGCTGCCTCATTGACGGCAAAGACATTCAAAAGTTTAGTCCTAAAGGCTAACATGCTCTCTGCATCTTTTTGCGCTGAAGCCCAGTTATTCTCGTAAAAATCTTTCTGAACAGTTATGCCAATATGTGGCTGGACTTTAGCCCATGTGTGTGGGTCATCTTCTTTGTCATCAACATCAGGCATAAACAAATCTGCAAAAAGCATGTCGTTTTGCATCTCACCACGTAAAATTTTCATTACCCCCTCAAGTTCCGCAAAGAAAGGACCATCGGTCACCTCCGAAGCAGTTGTTATGATTACCGTAAGTGGGTTCTCTCTTATACCCATAGATGTGGTTAGCACGTTTTTAAGGTCTGCGCCATTCTTGGCTCTAGTGTTACGTGCCTGGGCGTATTCGTCCATAATAACTAATGACGCACTTAAGCCATCTTTCGTTTTGGCGTTAGCCGTTAAACATTGCACCAAAGAATCCCTTTCATTGTTTTGGAATTTTATAACTTCACGATTTATTCTTACATGTCGCTGAGTTGGGTCTATACTTCGCATGACACCTCGGACCTCATCAAAACATTTCTTTGCTTGGTCATAACTATTAGCAGCGATATAAGCCTCTGCGTTGTGGTCACCAAAGAGCAAATCGTAAACTGCTAGTCCCGCCATTGATGTGGTCTTCCCAAATTTTCTAGGCACGAATAGATATACCTCCCTTATTAGCCGTCGCCCATCCTCTCTTTCGAAACCAAAGATATTGCAAAATTGGAAAACTTGAACTGGCGAAAGTTTATGCGTTCTGCGCCCTCCTGTTGAATTAAATTTCAACAACTCATAGAAAATTATAAAATTCTTAGCGCGCGCCGAGTTCCATTTCCAACGAGAAAGCATCTCAAAAAAACGTTTCACTTTTAAAAGCTCATAGATGTTGTGGTCGTCGGGATGAGTGATAACCTCGGCGATGTATGGCGCGAGCCTTTTTTCAGTAGACAAAACTTTCTCATATCGCTCAAAGAGTTGATTCTTATCACGCTGAAGTTCTGCCGCCGTCTTGGCTTTTAATGCTCTAAATTGTTTACGCTCTTCCTCAATCATTCGTGTTCCATTTTTTTGTTCATAACGCTATAGAAATTAGTAAAGCCGTCTTCGTCGGGTTTCATCTCGCGGGCATCTACATTCATGCCTAAAGCCCTCAAAGCTCTCTGACATTGTTGGGAATAGTCTAAGTATAGTTTTTCTTTCGCTGATATAATCTCACGCTTATTACCCTCTCTTGAATATTCGATGGATACCGCCTCATGACTGCTGTCAAAAATTTCTTCGCCTAACATCTCGGTTCTAACAACCAGCTTAGCTAGCAATTCAACTTGAGGCGCAAAGGCCTTGGAGTATTTCTTTTGGTCTTTAAGCAGTTTGATATAGTAACGTTTCTTGTTTTCGATGCGTTTTTGAATATCGTTTTGTTTTACTTCTTTAGCCTCGAGAGCGGGAATATCGTTTGCTTTAGGTCCTGAAACTTCTTTGTAAAAATTACTATGCTCATTCCATCCGCGTTTTCGGCCCATAGTCTTAAGATAGTATATCATAGCTGTTGTGTCACCATTGTTGATATTGCCCATGAGTTTGTTTTCAACAAAATCTATCTGCGCTTCTTTAATTTCTTCACACGCCCTGTCAAAATCAGAATCTGCATTCCGCCAATTTAAATACGTAACCCTACTAATTTTCACAGCGTCTAATGCTGGCTGAACAATACCTCCAGCAAGTTTAAAAGCCTCTATAAATTGGCCCTTCAAATGTCGTTTATCATTCATAAGCTATTAGTATTTTTCAAACGAAATTATTCCGTCAAAGTATTCTTTGTAAAAGTCATAAATGCCCTTGTCTATAATTATACTGCCTTGTTCGGTTCTTGGATTAGTATTAATATTGGCTGAAGTCTGAATACCAAAATAGAAATTCTCTTTTTCATTACATCCTGCATAAATCTTGCTGTGATTTCTGAATATTGCTGCTCTTCCAGCCTCGGGATGTTCTTGATAGAATTTCTTGACCATATTCCACTCAATTTTATAAGTGCCCGGGAAAATCTCACCTAGATACATATCAAACTTTTTGAATTTTCCCTCTTCCCACCATTGTTGCATCTGCAACACATCTTCAGCTGCCATACACCAAGTGGAAAGCAAAAGATAATCTAGTTTATACTGATTAAGTACGACCTTCAAAAATGAAAGACTGTCAACATCACCGCCTGTAATAAAGTTATATGAAGTCTTATCCTTAAGTTTAACATATTCCATTGCCTCAAGAAGTTTCACTTCAGAAAAAGCGCGCCTATACTCGTAATGCTGGCTAAGTTCTACACACGCCTTGGTTCTTCTTCTCGCTCTTTTAGCTGTAACAACCTCACCCGCTTCATCCTCAATAGGTTCTTCGGGTTTTGGTTCTTCGGGTTTTGGGCTACCAAAACCGCCAAAGCCACTAAAATCACCGCCAAAATCCATTTGCCATTCCATATTTTTTGCGTTTTAAGTGTAAATTTTACACTATTAAATTCCTTAAATTTCAAAATATCGAGCAAAAGTACCTATGCCCCCACGAGC
>JAJQAI010000302.1 GCA_021203915.1 Prevotella sp.
TGTAAGATAATTAATGTATTTAATATAAAATGTTTATTTATGTTTGAGAAATTTTTTGGAAGTGGTGATAGTTTAGCATCACTAGCAAAGTTTTTAAAAGACTACATTCCTAAGGGAACAAATAAATCTTTTGATATTGATGGTGTAGCATTTACTATAACCAACAATAATGGAAATGTTGATGTCTCTATTAGAGATTTAAAGTAGGAGTAGCTAAAGACAGCAGGATAGGAATTCAAAGATAGACTTAACAAACTTGATAATGATATCTATATTGAAGTTCTTAAAGCAATAAAAGATAAAGTCAGCCTTGATGAGTTTGATAAACTCTGTAAGAAAGATGCACTAAACTCAGTAGAGTTTGCTGCTTTCTGTAAAATGGCTGAGATTATTAGTCTTACTGTTATTAAGATACTTGAAGACAAAATTAAACACTGTCAAGAAATGATTGAGTTGTTTTGATAGATAATATGGGGTATGGCATAGCGGTTATTGCATTGCTCTCTAAAAGCAAAGAGCTGGGTTCGACTCCCAGTGCCCTAACAGTCAATGAGTTATGAACTTTCAAGAAACAATAAAAATTGAATTAATGGCAGACAGTTAGCCTTTAATTAATAGAGTAAAAGAATACATACATTGTGTTGAAGTTGCAGAGTTAACGAATGAGCAATGGTTTTTGGATACGTTAGATGAATTAAATCAGTTAAGTGTAAAATATTAAACCCTACCTCAAACGAGATAGGGTTTCTTTTTACGTAAAAAGCATGGTAACGTGAACAACAACATTTACGAGTAAACTCGTCTTACCGTTAATATATCTTTTGGATTTACAGTTGATTTGATAACTCCATATTTCTTTCCACGTGCATTAATGACGTGTATTAATCCATTTTCTACTCTGTCTACTATAACAACATGGTTTCCTGTTGGACCATTGCTCTTCATACCTATAATATCACCAGGTTTTATATCGTTTATCTTCACTGCTTTACCAAATTTCATTTGTTCTCCAGCAACTCTAGGTAGTTTTATACCTAGTTCTTTATATACCAGTGATACCAATCCAGAGCAGTCCACGCCTTTTCGTGATTGTCCTCCCCATACGTAAGGTGTACCTACTAAGGTGCGGGCTAATGCTGCTGCTCTTTCTCCGATAGAAGTATTATCTTTAGTATTATTCTGTTTAGTACCAAACTGTTCAAAGGAAAACTATGGGAAGGAGTAAGATAAAGGATATCTTTGTTTACTGAACTGCTCATAGAATCCATTATTTAGATCTGTTAGTACAGAACTAAATTGATTATCTGGTACTGATGTGGTTACATCTGAGTTATCCCTAAGTGAAAAGGGAGAATTATAGTTATCATCATCGGAACTATTAAGCAACATATTGTATTTTTTGTATATGTCTAGTGAAGCCCTTGAAGCAAATTCAGGGGGTTTAATTTGTGAATATTCATTTATCATGGTTTTCGTTATTTGTGGTTCCAGCTCCTTACGTTTTGTGCAAAGGTTGCCTTTCGCCTAATCTTTGGGTCAGGACTATTCTTCCCTCGGTTTATACACTCTTGTGTTACCTTTCCGTTGCAATATGCTGTGAATGTCCCAACGTTCTCTTTCTTAATTTTTATCTTATGTCCTTTTTTAAAAGCCTCGATGGCGTCCACCTCCTAGGATGGAAATAGCCAATTAATCAGAAAATTAGGTAACATCATAAAAAATATTTGACATTTCAAATATAATCATTATATTTGTAATAGCAAAGAATTTTTTAAACTTGAGATATAATGACACTTAATGAATTAAATTTCAGATTACTAGTAGCACTACTACTTTCCTTTGTAGGTTGTGGTTTATTGATAGCGGGCTTCTCTGTACCACCACTTGGAATCATTGACAGCTCTGTATTGATAGCTTTTGGAGAGGTAAGTACCTTTGTGGGGGCTTTGTTTGGAATTGATTATAACTATAAGTACAAGCAATGGAAGAAAGATAGTGATGGACAAACTAAATCTTAATTATGTTTAATGATATATGGTATATGATAAGAAAAATGGAAACATTGCATTTATAGAAAAGGACCACAAATACATTGATGTAACGGACACTACTAAGGATTACATATCTGTAACGACACTGATACACAGATATGTTGAGGAGTATGATGTATTGTACTGGTCTGCATATAAGTCCTTAGAGAAGTTATTACCAAAGGAAGCATGGGCGATAGAGAAGAAATCTCTATTAGCCTCTAAAAAATTCGATAAGTCAATATTAGATGTCTATGGTATTGCTGAGAGTGTCTTTAATGAAGTGCAGCAGGCTATTCTTGATGAATGGGATGAGAACAAGCGCAAATCGAGTGAGCGTGGAACATTAAAGCATGCTGAATTAGAGAATTCTTTTTATGTTCAGGAGAAAGATATTTCAATGGTTAAGTTTGGTGTTGGTGGTAAGTTTGAATGTAAACGTGATTATACTGAGCTAGACTTAGATTATGGTGTTTATCCAGAGTATCTTATCTCTTATGAATCACCTAATAAGAAGTTAAGGTTAGCAGGTCAGATTGACTTACTAATAAAGAATAAGAATGATATTGTATTAGCTGACCATAAGTTTACTCATAAGATTGATAAGGTTGGTTATTACAACAATATAAGGCATTCAACGAATATGATGAAATATCCATTGAATAATTTACCTGATACAAACTTCTGGCATTATTCTTTACAGTTATCAACATATGCTTGGATGTTACAAAATATAAATCCAAATTTTAAAATAAAGGATTTGATAATAAATCACTATGATGATAAAGGTGAGAACACTCTTTATCATGTTGACTATTTAAAGAATGAAGTTGTGAAGATGCTAGGATATTATGTTAAAGAACATGAACTAGAGATGAAGAGAAATAATCGTAAAAGGATTGAGTATTAATGAGTGATGTATAGAGTCAACTGATATAGTTGTTAGAGGCTAATGATGAGTTAGCAAAGAAAAGGTTGAATATTTGTCTTGCATGCCCTCTTTATTCCTCACGTTTAGGAGGTTCGTGTAATGGTAATCTTTATATGGACCCAATTACAGAAGATGTGAGTACTAAGTTTCATAAAGATTGGGTAAAAGGATGTAATTGTATTATAAGACAAAATACAAGAGTTCCAGATGCAGAATGTGTTGCTGGTAAATGGTAATGATAATGTTAATGAATTTGTTTAGTAAGATAAAAAATATTATCTCAGGATTTTATTTTTTATTTTTTGGAAAGAACAGCAAACTTTCCAGAAAGAGAATAAAGA
>JAJQAI010000040.1 GCA_021203915.1 Prevotella sp.
ACCATATATTTGCTGGAGGAAAGGCTGGTATGTTTGAGTTTAGAAATCTTAAACTAGTAAAATTTTTCAATAGTAGTAATAGCCCTTTGCAACGTGCGATAGATGGTGGTGTTGAACTTAGCGATGATTATGTTTTAGTACATAGTTTGATGTTTGATCAAACAGGTAATCTTTGGATTCTTAATAGTCAAGCTAAAAGCAATTCCATCCTTGAGTATAATCCAACAACAGAAGAATTCACCCTTCATGATCAAAGTGCTTTGATTAATAATGGTTGTAGCCTAATTGCGATGATGGGCTTAATGACGGATAGTAGAGGACTTATCTGGTTTGTAAACAATAATTATAATTTACCTTCTTTTTATTGCTATCAACCATCTACTAACGGACTAAATTCTTTTATCCCTAGCACTAACCAAGATGGAACTTCATTTTATATGGAAAATGTTAGATGCATAAAAGAAGACTTTGAAGGTAATATATGGGTTGGCACAAATATAGGTCCACTGCTTCTTTATTCTACGGATATTACAAGTAGCTCTCCTACCTATAATCAAGTTAAAGTTCCACGTAATGATGGTACTAATTATGCCGATTATCTTCTCGATGGTATTGATATTCTCTCAATGGCTATTGATGGAGGTAATAGAAAGTGGTTTGGTACCAATGGTGATGGAGTATACTTAATAAGTGCAGATAATATGACACAAATTGAGCACTTCACATCCTCAGATTCCCCCTTACTTTCAGATGTAATAAATTCTATAGACATCAATAATAAGACAGGAGAAGTATTTTTTGGCACAGACAATGGACTTTGTTCTTATATGAGCGATGCCACTGAGACGAGCGAGAAAATGACTAAAGATAATGTATATGCATACCCAAATCCGGTAAAGCCAGACTACACTGGACTTATAACAATAACAGGACTTACTTTAGATGCTGATGTAAAGATTGTTACATCAAATGGCGCACTCGTTGCTCAAGGAAGAAGTCAAGGTGGGACATTTACCTGGGATGGTTGTGACCTAAGAGGGAAAAAGGTAGCATCGGGTGTATACATGGTTGAGACAGCTACTTCTGAGGGGAAAAAGGGCACCGTATGCAAGGTAGCGATAGTAAGGTAAATAATACGTATTCTACATGGCGTAAGAGCTGGGTTGACACTACTAGAGGCGTAGCCATGCTTGCTATCGTCTTATTTCATACTGAAGTTTACTTTTCAGGGGATACCATAATAGACTATAATCTATACGTAGAAAACGCTTTAATGGTTTTCTTCTTTTTATCTGGATACTTGTTTTATAAGGAAGGGAACTCTTTCGATATTAGAAAGAAGTTAATCTCCATAGTAAGATTTATAATTGTTCCTTATTTTATCTTCTCTATAATAATGGCTGTCCCAAAAGCACTAGCCCACGATGAAGCTATATTACTAAAAAATATTTTTTTAGATATAATCTTAGGACATGCATCTTGGTTTATAACTTCACTAGCTATTGCTGAGATTATTTTTTCTTTTCTTATCTATATCACTCAAAAATCATGGATTGGAATACTCCCTATAATAAGTTTATTACTTGGTGTAATACCTTTTTTTATAAATCGTCAATTCCTTTGTTTTTGGTTTACTAACGTTGCTTTAATGAGTCTTATATTCCTTTGTATAGGATATTTATATCACTTAAAGGAAGAACAACTCTCAAAATATATCAATTTGAGGTTATGTATACCAATGCTAATAGCTGTTATAGTACTTAAAGTTTTTGAACAAAAATATAGTATGAATATGGTTGTTTATCCAAGTACTATAACATCACCCGCTACGTTTTTTTGTGATTGCATTATCTCTTCACTTTTACTCATAACTTTTTTTCACCGATTCAATAGCTGCAACTTCATCAACTTTGTAGGAAGAAACAGCTTGTTCTTTTATTTTCTCTGTGGAGGTGTTCCGTCTTTGATGGGTAAATTTTTAAGATTCATTGGTATAAATTATAACGGTAATTATCTCCTCGTGCTATTAGCATTTATTTTGAGCGTAACGATAATAAGTTTTCTTTCTATAATTGTCAATAAATATTTTCCCTTTTTGCTTGGTAGAAGCAAAGAGGAAATAAAGAAAATATATTCTTGAAGGTATTTATAAATTCTAGCGCATCTTGAGTAGGGTTTGCTCCATACGTGCCTTCTTTATGTGATAGGCTCTTACAGATTCTTTCACTTTATTCTCAAACTCATCCCTTTTTGCTGTACCTATTGGACCAATATACTTTTCCAAACATTCTTCCAAGGTGTAAGTTTTAAATTTTCCTATTCTTTCCATAATTATTATCCTTTCTTTTTTGTCTTCAAATTTTTTATTGCTTTTTGTAAGAGAGCGTGCGGAAAAATTAAGTCATCTTAAGCATTTGTTTAATTGACTTAAGAGCATCTTTAGCTACTTGAGCGGGAACCTCTACATATGGATACTCATATTTTATTGTATTATATACCTTACTTAAGGTAATCATCTTCATATATTCACATTCATTTTGAGGGTATAAATGTAAGGCTTCATCTTCATAAGAAGCTGGATAAAACCTCGTATTTGGACAACTTTTCCTCATTTGATGAAGAATACCAGATTCTGTAACTACAATATACTCATTTTCTAGATGCTTCTTAGAATAATCTAAAAGCAAAGCAGTAGAACCTATAACATCTGCATGGCTCAAAACCGAGTCCTTACATTCTGGATGAGCTAAAACTATAGCTTGCGGATGCTCTTTTTTTAATTTTTTTATCTCAGATACTGAAAAACGCTCATGCACATGACATCCCCCTTTAAAAAGAAGCATATTTCTATTAGATGCTTTATTTATATAATTACCTAAATTATAATCTGGGCAAAAAATTATTTTCTCTTCCCTTTTTAAGCTATCAACTATTTTTTTCGCATTACCTGATGTTACTACTATATCAGTAAGAGCTTTTACCTCAGAGGTTGTATTTACATAACTTATAACCTTATAATCTGGATGCTCAGACTTTAATTTCTTAAGATCTTCAGCCTTACATGAATCAGCAAGTGAACAACCAGCATTTAAATCAGGGCAAAGTACTTTCTTTTCTGGACAAAGAATTTTACATGTCTCTGCCATAAAATGTACTCCACACATTAGAATAATTTCGGCATCAGTGGTAGCTGCCTTTCTTGCTAGTGCTAAAGAATCACCTATAAAATCTGCAATGTCTTGTATTCTTCCATCTACCAGTCTCTTATAAACATCTGACGCTGCCGAAGAAGAG
>JAJQAI010000092.1 GCA_021203915.1 Prevotella sp.
GTATTTATTAATAATGCTTGGCTCTCAATAAAAGCGGACTCTAAAACATATCCAGACATAGATCCTTTGATGGTTGTTTCACCAAGCATATACATATCAGGTTTGTCTGGGTCTGTAATATTAACAGTTATATTGCCATTATTTTTTGTGTCAATTGCGACACTACCAGAAGGTTGTGTTGATGCTAATGGTTTATATTCAGCACCATCTATTGTGTATGTAAGACTATCTATTGTATTTGTAATCGAGAAACTTAAGCTAACACCGGCATTTAGCGCTTGTGTTGCTGATGTATATGTGGCAATTGTATTGTGCTTTCTATCATTATCAATCAAACAAAACTCAAGACTGACATCTGGCTATATTACAACTGAAAATGTATCATTAGAATACGTAACGATTGTGTCTGGATAATGCCACCTCCCTTCTAAGTGATATCCTATCTTATACTCGTCAGCTTCATCCTGATAAACATCTGCCGTATCTATAACCGTTAATCCATTATAAGTTACGGTAGCCTATATTGTTCCAAGATCTATCGGCATTTCACCTGTATTTGACTTATCATACGATACGTTACCAGTGTTGGAATCAACCGTAAACCCATCAACATTACTATTTGCTATTACAAATGACATTGTGTAATTGGCAACTCTTTCTCCATCATAAGTAACGGTCAAAATAGGTAATTCGCTACCGCCATTATTTGATATATTACCATAATAAAACTCTGTAATAGCCAATTCGGGTCCTGGTCCCTATGTCTTATGGTATAATAATCTTCTTCTCATCACTCACTATATCCGCTACGTACATAAATTTTACTACCATCATAAATGGCATTTATCTCTAGATATTTACCAGAAGCAACATCAATTGAACTATAACCGTCAGTAAACACGGCAGAACTACCTGTTAGCGAAACGGTCGCAGCCGATGTTGCTTGTATTATTATCTGAACCTCAGCGCCAGCAACAGAATCAGTAGTATGGAATGTAATTTCTATATTACTACTTATAGATCCGGTGTATAGTTTATTCCCGTCTAATGTAATACTTGTGGGAATGCTTGTGCTTACTGTAGGATAAACGCTTTCTCCACCGGGAGAGGTACTTGCGACGTAATCCTGTACCCAACATTGAGTGGCAACTTCGCAGTTGTTATACAGAAACGAACCTGCAGTACAATTAATTGTGCCGTATGGGGCATTTAAATTAATACTCGGATTTCCATCATCAAAGTTCTGTTCTACTTCGATTATTGCTTTATAAGTATCATCCCCTACCGCTATTTGTGCCCAATTATCACCTACGGAATACCACTTCAGCATATTATCAATTTCGCTCTTGGTGTAATAATTGGAAAGATCGACATCCCCACCAGCTCCTAATTTTACTCTATTTAACCATAAACCATTTCTGTCTAATACAAGTTTTTGTACATAATCACTACCATATTCTTGGTCTACAGTCCACTCAAAGAAATCAGGGTATGCATTAAAAATAGTTCTTGGCTGTTTTGTCTCGTTTGAACACTTTACCACCTATTGTAATACTGATACTTCTTTTCCTTCATAGTCAGTAGTCCACCAAACTGATTCTTGACTCAATGCCTGCCCAGATTTCATATACTGGAGTCTATATTGAGCCAGATTAGGAGATGTTACACTAGTTCCGTCTGATAATGTATATGTAGCCGGATTAGCGGTAATATGAGCAAATACAACATCACTCTCTTCATCAACATTTTCGTGATAGTAGTTGAGTTTCTTTTGATACCCACTTAAATCAACATCACCTGCCTAGATTTGATCCAGCTTTTCATCAATTTCACTCTTTGTGTAATAATTGGAAAGATCAACGTCTCCACCACCAGTATACTCTAAGTTTATAACAACATCACCACTCTGTGCAGATGATGGCGTAACCGTTAATGAACTGCTTGTGATTTTAACTGAGGAAACACCAGAAGTAGTTGGTTCGCTTCCTCCATAACCATTACTATCTAGCCACGATTTTAAATTTGAGTCACTTATACCAACACTTATAGTCACATCTCCATTTGACTTGGAACTCGGAGATATTGTGAGAATATTTGAACTGCTTGTAGTTACTATAGAAGAGACAACTTGGCTCGGTATACTACCAGAAATATCAGCCAACATATTATCGACCTCTGATTTGGTATAATAATCACCCAAGTCTACATGACCGGTAATCGTTACTGAATTTCCATTTTTGCTTGCGCTGAGGAATAATGGACTAGTTGTATCACAACCAATAGATGTTATATAATTTGATGTAATTGCATCTATTTGTGATTGTATACTGGATTGCAAGTTATTTATCCCGGATTGCACATTATCAATATCTGAACGCAATACAGACTATACATTATCTATATTTGACTGCAATAAGGAATCAGCTTGCTGTAAATTATCTACAAGTTCGTTAATTTCACCCTTAGAATAACAGTCTACTGTTCCGTCAATCTCGTATACCTTATATCCATCGGAATCATAATAATAAGAAACGGTAAGAGTTAATGGAGCATGACCAATAGTAACAAGGGTGTCCATAAAATGACTCTTTGCCCAATCTACAATATTCTGATCAGCCGCTTTTCTTGCAGCTTCTTCGTTAGCCTCAGCGGTTTCAGCGCGCTCAATTTCTTTGTCTAACTGATTTTGCAAATCAGCTTCTGCTTCTTTTGCACGAGAAATTTCATTATCTAATTGATTTTGAAGATCCTCTTCAACTGATTCAGCTCTTGCTATTTCGTTATTTAACTGATTCTGTAAATCTTCCTCAGCAGCGGTAGCACGAGATATCTCATCGTTTATTTGTTGTTGTAAGTCACCTTCTGCTTCTTTTGCACGCTCTACTTCTTTATCGATTTGGTCCTATAAGTCAGCATCGGCTTCTTTTCTTTCTTCTATTTCCTTTTCTAACTTATCCTCCCAATCAGTCATTCTCTCATCAAGATCATCATCAGCCTCTTCTCTCTCCTTTTTCTCTTTTTCAAGCATTTCATCAACCTCGTCTTTAATATAATACTGATCAAGATCAATGAAGTCATAAGTAAACTTATCCCGTCCGGTGATAAATGTTCTTATACCACCAGTTCCGGGATATTTACCATCCTATACGGATAATTTCTCGGCCTCCGCCTTGTACATATCAATTATGTCATCAGCTGTCAAGGCTTGTAATTCTTTGAGTTTCTGTTCAATCCTTGAACTTACATCTGCTCTTAGGGATTGATATGTTTTTTCTGCTGTCATAT
>JAJQAI010000041.1 GCA_021203915.1 Prevotella sp.
CACCAATAAAGTGCCATATCCAATACATTTATACCTTTTAGGGTATATTATTCATAGTTGGTCAAAACAAAACTTTTTTAAGAGTGTCCAAAAAAGAAAAAAAGGTTAGTATTATTGCTATTAATAAGAATAGTTGTGGCACAGTTCTACTTAATAATTTTTTAAATAAGCCTAACTTTTTCCGTGCTTAAAAAGACGATTACTCTCTCACCCACTCTCCTTCTTTCTTGGAGTGCCACGGCGTTACTGAAGCATTGGCACGGAAATAGGCAATTAGAGCTATATCAAAAATCAAAGTGCTATAGGCCGGTATATAATTGTAATCATTTTCCCCATAACCTAGTTGATATGGAATATATACCCTCCATCTATCGCCAATGTGCATATATTGTAATGCAGTAGCAAATCCATCAACTAAGTCTCCAACGTAGAACTGCGCCGGAGTCGCTGTAAGAGGATTATAGTCTCCTTGATAGTTCTCATCAAATACATAGCCTTCAGGATATGATGTTGAAGGAATAAGGCGACCTCGATAATTTACCAATACAGAATCAGAGAACATTGGGCATCCACTACCTGTACCCTCTTCAATAACCTCAACGGCGATAAATCCATAATATGGCAAAGCTATGGAATCATCATAGGAGTAGTTTCTAATAACTTTCCAATTGCCATTTGCATTTTCAGTAGCTGTTTGGTAAATCTCTTGAAAATAAGCGACATTGCGATTCTCCCAATCTGGGAATTCCTCAACGGAATCATCATTCTCACTACATGAGAAGATGCATGGCGGTATAGCCATCAATGCTATAAAAAGAAAGACATTTATTTTGCTCATTAGATTAACTTCTTTAATAGGCTTACAATACTTACCTTATCTTCTATTATACCATTAAGTTCACTTATCTTAACCCTCTCTTGTTTCATAGTGTCACGGAAACGTAAAGTTACCATATCATCATTAAGGGTATCATGGTCTACTGTTACACAGTAAGGAGTACCTATAGCATCTTGACGGCGATAACGCTTTCCGATGGAATCTTTCTCATCATATTGACAGTTGAAATGAAATTTTAGCTCATCAACTATCTCTCGAGCCTTTTCTGGCAGTCCATCCTTTTTAACTAGTGGCATTACACATAGCTTTACGGGAGCTAATTGAGCAGGGAGTTTAAGAACTACACGCGTTTCACCACCTTCGAGCTTTTCCTCCTCATAAGAGTGACACATAATAGAAAGGAACATACGGTCAACACCAATACTGGTCTCTATATCATAAGGAGTGTAACTTTCGTTTGATTGAGGATCAAAATACTTAATAGATTTACCTGAGAACTTCTCATGTTGTGAAAGGTCAAAGTCAGTACGGCTATGTATACCCTCAACTTCCTTAAAGCCAAAAGGTAATTTAAACTCAATGTCCGTAGCAGCATTAGCATAATGAGCTAACTTCTCATGGTCATGGAAACGATAATTTTCAGCGCCAAAGCCTAGAGCTTGATGCCACTTCATACGCATTTCTTTCCACTTTGCGAACCACTCCATCTCAGTGCCTGGCTTAACAAAGAACTGCATCTCCATCTGCTCAAACTCACGCATACGGAAAATAAACTGACGCGCAACAATCTCATTACGAAATGCCTTACCTATTTGTGCAATTCCAAATGGTATTTTCATACGACCAGTTTTCTGCACGTTAAGGTAGTTAACAAATATTCCTTGAGCTGTCTCAGGACGGAGGTAAATCCTACTAGCATTATCAGCCGTTGAGCCCATCTCGGTTGAGAACATTAAATTAAACTGACGAACATCCGTCCAGTTCTTTGTACCGCTTATAGGGTCAACGATTTCTTCATCTAAAATTATTTTACGAAGTTCATCTAGATCCGTTAAGTTCATTGCTTTGGAATAACGTTCATGAAGAGCATTACGTTTTTCCAAGTGCTCAAGGACACGCTGACTTGTCTGACGATATTTTTCTTCATCAAAGCTCTCGCCAAAACGCTTACGTGCCTTTTCAACCTCTTTTTCTATTTTTTCCTCATACTTGGCAATCTGATCTTCTATTAGAACATCTGCACGATAGCGTTTCTTTGAGTCGCGATTATCAATCAATGGATCATTGAAGGCGTCCACATGTCCAGAAGCTTTCCAAATGGTAGGATGCATAAAAATGGATGAATCGATGCCAACGATATTATCGTGTAAAAGCACCATACTCTTCCACCAATACTCCTTAATGTTGTTCTTTAGTTCAACACCATTTTGGCCATAATCATAAACGGCTCCTAAGCCATCATAGATATCACTGCTAGGAAACACAAAGCCATACTCTTTACAATGAGATATTATCTTTTTGAAAACGTCTTCTTGTGCCATTGTATTACAAATGATTATATTAATGCGAATTGCATGCAAAGTTAAAGCAAATAGGTCAAAAAACAAAACTTTTTTTCTTTGACATTAAAGATACCTAGGGCTATGGGGATGTTAAGCTATAAACATAAAAAACCCGGATTCATCACCTGCATCTTGTATATCAGGGAGAGGAACTACCGGGACTGCGCTGCGAAATTACAAAAATAAGACATATAACAAACATTTTTTTGAAAAAGTTTTTTTTACTGGCAAGTGGCCGTAAGCGTTATTTCAAAATATCTACAAAATGAGGATTGTGCTGCAACAATGCACTAATGGTGAAATTTGCGCAGTCTGCAAGAATTTAGGAAAAAAGAAAATTTTCCAAAGTCTTTGGCGTTTCAATAAAAGAGCGTACCTTTGCAGAGCATTTTTGGATTCTTGAATATTTACAAGAATCTTTAATATGCGCCTGTGGCGGAATTGGTAGACGCGCTAGACTTAGGATCTAGTGTCTTCGGATGTGAAGGTTCGAGTCCTTTCAGGCGTACTATGCAAAAATTTAAGTGCTTGATTTTCAGGCACTTATTTTTTTGAAGGCGATTTTTAGGTTAAGTTTAGGTTAAGTCGTGAAGAATTAACTTTTTTATCGCTTATTTTTCAACTTGAAATTTATAAGATGTTATGATAATCCGCAAATATTGCAAAACACTGTTTTTTTAGGCATTTTCCAAGGAAAATCACACTTTTCACTGTCTTAATTTCGAGCGTTTTTCTGTCCTAAACTTGAGCGTTTTTTCCACAAGGGGCAGCATACCATCAGTACCAGTTGCTCCAACTCTTGTTTCTTAACGTAAATCATCAATGACAATTCTTTGTACCATTGCTGACATAACCATAAAAGCAAGTATATTTATTATAGCTA
>JAJQAI010000231.1 GCA_021203915.1 Prevotella sp.
GACTTACTATCATATCATCATACTTATGTATGGTAGTAATTGGTTTTCTTCCTGGTGGAAGCTCATCTATTACGCTAACATCAAGGTCACCATATATTGTCATAGCTAGTGTTCTAGGAATTGGTGTTGCTGTCATAACCAACACATGGGGAGGATTATCGCTTTTAGTCCAAAGCTTCGCTCTTTGAGCTACACCAAAACGATGTTGCTCATCAACAACAACAAAGCCTAAACGAAAGAACCTAACTGCTTCCTCAGCTATAGCATGGGTACCAACAAGTATCTTTATGCTTCCATCCTGAAGGCCATCCATTACCTTTTGACGTCGTTTTCCTCTTACAATACCTGTTAAGAGTTCAACCCTTAAGTCCATTGAGCCTAAGAACTCCCTTATAGTTGAAAGATGTTGTTCGGCAAGAATCTCAGTTGGAGCCATAATGCAGGCTTGATAGCCGTTATCAATAGCTATAAGCATCGACATTAGAGCTACTAGGGTTTTCCCTGAGCCTACATCCCCTTGAAGCAAACGATTCATTTGTTTTCCTGAGCCAACATCCCGGCGGATTTCCCTTATCACCCTTTTTTGAGCCTCGGTTAAATCAAATGGCAGGTGATTATAATAAAAGTCATTAAAAAAGCTTCCCACTTTTTTAAACTCATAACCTCTAAACCTTCTTCTTCTATCTGAGGCATAGCGAAGGATATTTAGCTGAACAAAGAAAAGTTCCTCAAATTTAAGACGATAGCGAGCTTTTGCCATATCACTTGAGGTCTTAGGATAGTGTATTAACCTAAAAGCCTCATCCCGGGATATTAGTTTTAATGGGGCAGTTATAAACTTAGGCAGAGTTTCCTTTAAAGGCTCTTTTATACTCTCAAGAGCGTTTTTGGTTAGTTTTTCAATTACTCGGGAAGTCATCCCCGACTTTTTCATCCTTTCTGTGGTGATATAGTAAGGCTGCATTCCCATTTGGGATAGTTGCATCTCTGAGAGCTTATCAATATCGGGATGAGCAAACTGATATCTACCATTATAGATTGTAGGGCGACCAAAGAAAACATACTCTTCACCCACCTTATAATGTTGCATCATATATTTTCCGCTAGAAAACCATACAACATCGGCTATGGCTGAGCCATCACTAATATGTGCTACAACACGCATTTTTTTATGTCCCAAATCAAAGGTTTCATAGCCCAAGATTTTGGCTACAACCTGTACAAAGGGCATATCAGAGGAAATTTCCTTTATTTGGTAAATGCGGCTACGGTCAACATACTTATAAGGGTAATACTCAAGTAAATCGCGGTAAGAAGCAATGCCAAGTTCTTTTAAAAGCAATGCTTTGCGTTGTGGTCCTACCCCTGAAAGATACTGTATGTCTTGGTCCAATATATCAAGCATTCTTGGCAAAAAAGGAAAAAAGAAAGAAGGATTAAAGATTTTCTTTACACTAATACCTTAGCTATTCTTAAGTCATATGGCGTTGTGATTTTTATATTCTCACGGTTTCCATCAATTAAAGTAATTAAGTGACCTAGCTTTTCAACTACCGACGCATCATCTGTAAAGCCTTCCTCATAGGGTTGCTCATAGGCTTTTTTAATTAATTGAATTTCAAAGGTTTGAGGCGTTTGAGCAAGCAGGTAGTCCTCTCTTGGAACTAGCTCAGTTCCATTGCTTGTAATACGTCTTAGGGTATCAAGAACGGGAACAACTGGTATAACGGCCTTAGAAGAGCGAGCCGTTTCAAAGCAGCTACTAATAACCTCTAAAGATGGAAAAGGTCTTACTCCATCATGTATAGCAACAACGCCTTGAGCATCCTCGGGTATAAGAGAAAGTCCACTTTTTACAGAATGAAAACGTGTTGATCCAGCATCTGCTATAGCATCAACGTTTGTAAAATGATGATTTTTACACATCTCCTCCCATTGCTCACGTTGCTCTTCTGGAAGGACAACAATAATTTTAAGCTCTAGGCTATACTCTCTAAACCTTTCAATCGTGCGCATAAGCACGGGTAGCCCATTGATGGGTAGAAACTGCTTTGGCACATTAGTACCCATACGGAGTCCCTTTCCACCAGCTACGATAATAACGTAATCCATTTTCTATTCCATTAGATGAGTATACATCATGCCATCTTCTATAGAAGAAGAAGCCTCCTCTGTCTTAAGTAAAGAAAGTAAAGAAAATGCGTATGGAAAAGCTGCTGCTGGACCCTCACCCGTTATTATATTTCCATCAACTGTAACTAGCTCATGAGTGTAACTAGCTCCAAGAAGGTGGCTTTCAAAACCTGGATAGCAAGTAGCTTGTTTACCACGTAGCAGGCCCATACCACCAAGCACTAGTGGGGCAGCACAAATAGCGCCTATCATCTTTTTCTTTTCGTTTTGAGAAAGAAGAACGTTTTTTAAGCCCTCATGAACATTTAGATTAGTTGCCCCAGGCAGTCCACCAGGAAGAAGAAGAAGATCTGCATCTTCAAAATCTAGATCTTCAAAAAGATAGTCAGCTTTAACGTCAACCCCATGAGTTCCTTTAACTATCAAATTCCCCGTTACACTAACAGTTGAAAAGTCAATACCAGCTCTTCGCATAACATCAAGCGGTATTAGGGCCTCAATCTCTTCAAAACCCGTTGCTAAAAACTCATAAACCTTTGCCATAATTTTTTCTTTTTTGGTATTTTTATTCAAGGCACGAAAGATAGGCCTTGATTGTTTCTTTAAGCCCTAAGTAAATAGCATCTGATATAATGGCATGACCGATACTTACCTCGTCAAGCCATGGTATTGTTTGATGAAAATACTTAAGATTATCTAAATTTAAATCATGTCCTGCATTAAGACCAAGACCCACTTCTTTAGCTACCTTAGCAGCTCTAAGAAAAGGCTTTATAGCTTCTTCGGGATTTTTAGAAAACTCTTCTGCGTAAGGGCCTGTATAAAGCTCCACACGGTCAGCTCCACAAGCAGCTGCTGCAGATACCATTTCCTCATCAGCATCAACAAAAACTGAGGTTCTTATTCCTTGAAGACGAAACTCATTTATCACCTCAGTTAAGAAAGACTTATTTTCTTTGGTATCCCAGCCATGATTGCTTGTTAGTTGCTCATGGGAGTCTGGAACAAGCGTTACCTGGGTTGGTTTTACTTTAAGTACTAAGTCCATAAATTTAGGAATTGGATTACCCTCAATATTAAACTCCCTGGTTAGGATAGCCTTAAGATCCCTAACGTCGCTATATCTTATATGACGTTCA
>JAJQAI010000025.1 GCA_021203915.1 Prevotella sp.
GAGTTAAACCATTAAACATGCCAAGCGGTAAGAAAAAGAAGGGTCATAAGATGGCCACGCACAAGCGTAAGAAAAGGCTAAGAAAAAATAGGCATAAGAGCAAGTAAGCCTTTCTTTGCTTTGCTCTAGGTGAAATGAAGGGATTTATCAGTGAAGCTTCCCACAAAAAAAGAGGCGTAATTGATATCCCTTTAGTGTGTAAACTAAGTTTATATTGGAAATGACCAGCGAAGTAGTAATTGATGTCCATCAAAAAGAGATTTCGATTGCTCTGCTGGAAGACAAGAACCTTGTTGAATATCAGACAGAGCAACGGTCGGCCTCTTTTACTGTTGGAAACATCTACATAGCTAAGGTAAAAAAACTTCTACCAGGTTTAAATGCTTGTTTTGTAGATGTTGGACATGAACGAGAAGCTTTTCTCCATTATCTTGACTTAGGAAGCAAATTTTCCTCTTATGAAAAGTACCTCTCTCAGGTACAAAGTGACAAAAGGAAACTCTACCCAATCTCAAAGGCCCAGCGTCTTTCAGATTTACAAAAAGACGGAAGCATACAGAACGTTCTCCAAGTAGGTCAGGATGTTATGGTTCAGATTGTAAAGGAACCAATCCCAACCAAAGGACCACGACTTACTTCAGAATTGAGCCTCGCAGGACGATATATTGTTCTGGTGCCATTTGAAGATAAGGTTTCCGTCTCCTCTAAGATTAAAAGTGGTGAGGAACGCGCTAGACTTAAACAACTTCTAAGCAGTATTAAACCCAAGAACTTTGGTGTAATTGTACGCACCGTTGCCGAGGGTAAGCGTGTAGCCGAACTGGACATGGAGCTAAAAGTCCTTCTAAAGCGTTGGGAGGATACTATTTTAAAAGTACAAAAGGCGGATGTTCGCCCTCAACTCGTCTATGAAGAGACAAGTAGGGTAGTAGCTTTGTTAAGAGATTTGTTCAATCCGTCATATGAAAATATTTTTGTAAACGACGAGGCCGTTTTTGGTGAGGTAAAACAATATGTTTCCCTTATAGCGCCTGATAAGACAAACGTCGTTAAGTTGTACAAAGGGAAAATTCCTATCTTTGACAACTTCAATATAACAAAACAAATAAAGTCCAGTTTCGGTAAAATTGTAAATTACCATCATGGTGCCTATTTAGTTATTGAGCATACAGAGGCCCTGCATGTTGTTGACGTTAATAGTGGAAACAGAACGCGTTCTAATAGTGATCAAGAAGCTAACGCTTTAGAAGTAAATCTTGGAGCAGCCGATGAGTTGGCAAGGCAGTTACGCCTAAGGGATATGGGAGGTATAATAGTGGTGGACTTCATAGACATGAATTTAGCCGAGGATAGGCAAATGCTCTATGAACGCATGTGCAAGAATATGCAAAAAGATCGTGCCCGCCACAATATTCTACCACTGAGTAAGTTCGGACTTATGCAGATTACTCGACAAAGAGTACGCCCTGTAATGGATGTTGCTGTTGAAGAGACTTGTCCAACTTGTTTTGGTAAGGGAACTATTAAGTCAAGCGTCCTATTTGTGGACCAATTAGAGAGGAAAATTGATAGCCTAGTTAATAAGATAGGTGTTAAGACGTTTTACTTACACGTACATCCGTACGTAGCTGCTTATATTAATAAAGGCTTTCCAAGCCTAAAGCTAAAATGGCGGCTGAAGTATAGTCTAAGATTACATTTGATTTCTTCTCAGAAGATGGCTTTCTTGCAATATGAATTCTATGATAAGCAAGGAGAGTTCATTGATATGAAAGAAGAAATTGAAACTAAGTGAAAGTTTGCAGGAGGAGGGAAAAAATTCTTCTCCTGCATTTTTTTTCTCACTGTTCCTTTTCTTTAGATTTAGCTTTTTTGGGACTCCTTTTATGTGAGAATTTAAACAAATCCTTAAATAGGTCAAAATCTTTTTTCATCACAACACCAATTCCTTGAGTGTTTAGAGAAGATTTCGTAAAATAACGATCGTTTGATTGGTTGTAAACCTTTAGCGCTATACTACCGCTTGGAAGAAGTAGATAGTTAATATCAAAGTCCCCAATGAATGACGAAGTAGCATTAGCATTATCTCTATATCCAAATTGACCATTAATAATAAGCCTATTATTGAGAAGACGCCCTGAAAGCAGACCTTCGTATTCTGCATTATAGAAGCCTTCGGTTCCTGTGCTTATATTGGCGCCAAAAGTCCAATTGTTATTCTTTACTACGCTGCTTAAGATAGAGTTTATCTGTTGACTAATAGTACCTGAAAGCAAACTTTGCATTGCAAGGCTAGTTTGACTGGTTTGATTATCGGAGTTGTTTCCACCTTGTATATAGAAACGACCTATTCCAAGAAGATATACTACCTGTTGGTTCATCTCCTCTTCACTATCAATAATGGTGCGAACCATTTGCTCGGCATCACTACTAATTGTTGGTAGGTTAAGCCCAAAGTCAACATGAGGTGCTAGGGGAGTCCCAGTAATATTCATTAAACAATCAACCCTAACATTACTGCTTGAAAAATTGCTACCTAACTGAAGGTCGGATAGTGGCACACTATTAATGGTGTAAACGGCTTGAAGGTTTAGATTTGCATTATATGGGTTCCCTGTAAAAACAATAGAGCCTCCCTCTTGAAAATTAAAGACTTTCTTAATAATATTTTGTATAGTAAGTTTATACTCCCCATGATCAACTATATATGTTCCAAACATATTAAACGAGCCCTTGTTAAAGTAGGAAGCTGTTATCACACCTGTTCCATTAAGCGCAATATAGTCATTAGATTGCTTATCCATAAGTACCCTTAAAGTTGCATCTGGGGTTGTATTTATAACAAGGTTTACGCGTATATCTGAGGGCACATCACTCCAAAAACTGTTATTTGGCTCTATAGAAGGGGTTAGCTCTTCTTCAGAGTATACAACTATTTCATCTATTGAATCAGCCTCTTCCTTAGGTGTAACATTATTCCATGAGATAAAGCCACTTTCAGAAATAGCATCAGGACTAGCTGCATTATACTCTATGAAGGAGTTCTTTTGTGGGGTCAAATCAATATCCATATCTACACGACCACGACTTCCTCTTATTGAGCAAGTCCCAGTTCCATATACAGTTCCATAGAAAGTGTCATCTCCAAAATTCTTAGTATCAAAACAAAGAAAATCTCTAACTTCAATGTTTACTCCATATCTAAGGTTGGTTAAATGATCGTGCATAAGGCTACCACTAATAATACCTATATTACCATTTCTATCT
>JAJQAI010000119.1 GCA_021203915.1 Prevotella sp.
AAATTTCCTCACAAGCCTTTATGAAAGCCTTAGCCTTAGATTCTGTATAATATGTGAAATTGTTGTTTTCTTCATTATAACCATGGTTATAATAGATAAAGTAAATAGGCCCAAATTCTCCCGTTTGATAAATCTCCCTTACAACACGTCCTATGCCATTACCATCGTTTGGATCATCGGTTGGAGTAAGAGCTACGCCATAGTTTCCGGTTGCAATAAGTTTATCTTGGCTTGAAACGTAAAAGCCAACACGTTGATGCATTATAGCTTTTAGATTTTTAGCTACTTCACCAGGAAGATTTGGTTTAGTAAAGCCATCTGGAACATCATATTCTGGGAATAAGACTTCGGGAGCGCTCCAAGTATAACCATCTTGGGATGTTTGTAACATTGTTTTGCCAGGAGGTTCATGCTCACTACGTGGGTCCGTTAGATAGTGAAGATAGAATTTACCCTTCCAATAAGCAATCATTGGTTGATGGTTGTAAAGCCATCCCTTCTCACTACGCCACACCTGAATGTTATGAGCTCCTATTACGGGTGAAAGTCCTCCATCATGTCTTTGTGGGATAGCAATTTTATCTCCTGAGTAATGTACTAAATCGGTATTTTCTTTTATAAGTTTTTCTACCAACTCCTCTGGAGCCATAAACACTGTTCCATGTTTGTGACCAAGAGGAAATTTCACATTATCGGTTTGGTCCTCGAAAGTAATAAAATCCTTAGTTCTTGAAGCTCCGTAAATACCATGACGATAGGAGTCATAAAATATATAATACCAATCATCTATCTGGGCAGTAGATGGTCCTTCACAAAAACTCTCGGTAAAAGGTTCAGAAGCCTCACTCCATGGACCATAAGGGGAAGAAGAAAAAGCTACTTTTATATTTCTTTCTGGTCGAGTATTATCCTTTAGTACCATAACGTAATCGTCCTTACCACGTTTAACAAGTGTAGCATCAATAGAGCTAAATCCTGGGTCTATGAGTAACTCGGCCTTACTAAAGGTTTCAAAATCCTTAGTAGTTACGTAATAAAGGCGATGGTTGTTATCATGGTCCTCCATATAATCAGGAAATTTACCCGGAATGCATGAGGCCCACACAATCATAAACTGTTTTTTTACGTCGTCATAGAATAACTCTGGAGCCCATACGTTAACGGTAGTTGGGTCATCCATAACGGGAATAAATCTTTGCTTACTCCAATGTATAAGATCTTTTGACGAGGCATAACCAAAGCCATTATCCCCTCTCCAACTGGAGGTCCACACTAAATGGTAAGTTCCATCTGGAGCTCTAACTATTGATGGGTCACGCATAACCTTTTGAGAGCCTACCTCTGGTTTTAAGAAGGTGCCCGCAATAGAATCCCAATGAATCCCATCATAGCTATAGATAAAGCGCAAACCCTCATCGGCTGGCTCATGAAAGGACGTTGAAACATATATATCTTCTGCTAGTGAAATTAGTGGCAATACTAAGGCCACAATAAGACAAGCAAAAGGTAAGAAAAAGGATTTTTTCTTCATGTGTTTTTCTTTTTTCACTTTTTCCGCTCACCCACCTTAAGCGAGTAAGTCTCCTTTTGTGAAAGGATAGACTTTATAATAGTTAACTTTTTTGCTAGGGAAGGCTTAAACTCACACAGAAAAAATGCTATAATTTTTTAGCAAAATTCTTACCTTTTAAGTCATTCACCCTTCAAAAAGCAAAGATAAGAAAAAAACTCATTTAATTTGTCAGTATTATCTTAAAAGATTCTTTTTTCTCTTTATGTTAAACAAGCCGGACAAGAGCTATAATAGAAGATGCGTTATATCTTTCAAATTTGTATAAAACTCTTGCATATTCGTTCAATATGCAAGTTAAAATTAAAAAATAATTACATTTTGCAATTTTTTAGATAATATTACTTGCTTTTTTATAATGTTTTTCTATCTTTGCAAACGATTAACAACCTTTAAATGTAACATTTGCCATATGAGCGCAATAATAAAACCTACTGACTACAAGGCCTTATTGGATATGGGTCAGACCGAAAAAGGAATTAAACTAATAAAAGATTTCTTTCAGCAAAACCTTTCTACAGAACTTCGTCTTAGACGTGTAACTGCTCCACTATTTGTACTTAAAGGAACGGGAATAAATGATGATTTAAATGGCGTTGAACGTCCAGTTACATTCCCGATTAAAGACTTAGAAGAAACGCAAGCAGAAGTGGTTCATTCTCTAGCTAAGTGGAAACGTCTTACTTTGGCAGATTACAAGATAAAACCTGGATATGGTATTTATACAGATATGAATGCTATAAGGGCTGACGAGGAACTAGATAATCTGCATTCACTATATGTTGACCAATGGGACTGGGAGCAAGTTATTACAAAAGAGCAACGCAATATAGAATTTCTTAAAAGTATTGTTCGGCGCATCTATGCTGCTATTTTGCGTACAGAATACTTGGTATGTGAGAGTTTTCCATGCATAAAGCCATTCTTACCTAAGGATATTCATTTCATTCATAGCGAAGAACTTCTTAAGATGTATCCCGATAAGAGCATAAAAGAGCGTGAAGATCTTATTTGCAAAAAGTATGGCGCCGTCTTTATCATTGGTATTGGAGGTAAACTAGCCAATGGGGAACCTCATGACGGACGTGCTCCTGACTATGATGATTGGACTACAGTAGGTGAGAATAATCTTAAAGGTCTTAACGGAGATATTCTTATTTGGTATCCTACACTCTCAAGGGCGGTAGAACTTTCTTCAATGGGAATACGCGTTGACAAAGACTCACTTCTTCTACAGTTAGAAATTGCCGGTAAGCTAGAGCGAAAAAACCTTTATTTCCATAAAAAACTTCTTAATGATGAACTACCCTTAAGCATCGGTGGCGGAATAGGTCAAAGTCGTTTATGTATGGTATTGCTACATAAGGCTCATATCGGAGAGATACAAGCGAGCATATGGCCAGAAGAAATGATAAAAGAGTGTAAAGCGTTAGGAATGAACCTAATTTAAAAGATATTTCTTTTTATAAAAAAGTGAGGCCGTAATTGACCTCACTTTTTTATTCAATTTCTAATTCAAGTTGCTCAACTAAAGAATCAAATGTTTTATTTGTTTTTCTAAGTTCATCAAACCTTTCTCTTTGCGTTAAAACGGGTTTGATTTCTTGGGGTTGAGCCACCCTAAAATTAAGATTAATTTCGCTATTGCTTAATCCACTTATTAGTTCGCTCTTTATTTTTG
>JAJQAI010000287.1 GCA_021203915.1 Prevotella sp.
TAAGTCTATTTATATTAAAAAATTGTTTGGTATTTATACTTACACGTTAGACTTAAATCCTATATGTGGTGATTCTATACGTTTCCTAACAGGTCCCAATGGTTATGGAAAGACAACTATACTAAACATTCTTAATAGCCTATATTCGTGGAACTTAAAATCATTGTCTTTAATACCATTTGAATCCTTAATGTTGTTATTTGATGATGCTTTTAAAGTTGATGTAGAAAGAGTTTGTGAGTCTATAGGTGACAAAGAACCCTCTGATGAGTCCGCTAGTGAAATTATTGAATTACATCTAAGCTTCAGCGGTAACAATGGACATACCAAAATTTTATCAACTATATGGACTAGTAATAATGAATATGATAGGGAAGATAATAATTCATTATCGTTATATTTAATGTCTCATCCTGTTTATTATATTACAGATAGAAGATTAAAAAAAGGTGAATCATCCTTGTCAGTCAATATAAATGCTGACAAAATGCGGAGGTTACTGAAAGATTTTCGTGTACTAATTAATGAGGCATTATCTATAGAATCATCCTCTATAGATTTTATTAGTGAAGAAGAATATTATACTAAAAAAGAAAGACTTGAAGAAGATTTGAATATCCTTATTTCTTGTGAAGTTCTTCCCAAAGATATTTTGCCTACCATATATTGTCAAAATGATGCTAAACGCTTAAAAACTTTAATAGATATAATTTCAGATTGTATAGAGGCAAAGCGTCTATTTATTAATAAGTTAAAATGTTTTTGCCAAATAATTGAGCGGAGCGATTTTGCTGATAAGAAATTAATAATATCTCATAAATTTGGGTATCGTTTTGTACTTCAAGATAAGGATAAAACAATAATTCTTCCAGAAAATCTTTCCTCTGGTGAGCAGAATATCCTAATAATGGTATACGACTTGTTATTTAATGTTGACGATGCTTCACTTGTCTTAATAGATAGTCCTGAAGTGTCTTTTCACCTTGTATGGCAGATGGATTTTCTTAAGAATCTTAGTGAGATTACTTCTTTAAGGAATCTACAATGTATTGTGAGTACACATTCCCCTGAAGTGTTTAGTAATAAGTTCTTCTTAGCAGTGGATTTATTTAAACAATTAAAAGCTCAAGAAGGTAATTAATCTTGTTTTATGTCTCGACCCTTAGAACATTTTATAGAGCCTCAATACATTAAAGGCATTATAAAGCAAACCTTCAAAGCAAGGAAGATACTTCTTAAAAGTTGGTGATGCTAATTTTTATAGTTTATAAAATAGAATTATAAAATTAATTTGTAACTTTGCAGCCCGAAGGTCGCGCTAAGGTTGGACTTGCTCTACATGTTGAGCATCAAGACACGCGCCTTTTGTTTTTAAGTATACTTCGCCGAATGTACGATTTAGAGCCCTTCAAGATTAACCTAAATGGTTTGCAGGGACAACAAATGAGTTTTACCTTTAAGCTCGATGATGCATACTTTGAGACTATAGGTAGTCTTGAAATTTTGGGCGGCAAGATTTTAGTAGAACTCTTGGTTCACAAAAGGGAAGACTCATTTGAGTTATGTTTTCACTTTGATGGGTGGGTGATACTAATTTGCGATATTTGTCTTGATAGGCTTGAGATGCCTCTTGAAGGTGACTATAAAGTAAAGGTTATCTTGGGTGATGAGTACTTAGATGAAGATGATACTATAACCATTGATAAAAATGATGGTGTAATAGATGTTTCATGGCTTATTTGCGAGATGTTGAATCTTAATGTTCCAATAAAGCACGTACACGAAAAAGGAATGTGCAATAAAAAGATGGAGGAGATTTATCATAAGCTTAAAGTTGATGAGCAAGATAAGGGAAAAACGCTTGGCGAAAATCCTGCTTGGAAAGAACTTGAGAAAATTAAAAATACATTTAAAGATTAAAAAGAAATGGCACATCCTAAAAGACGACAGTCTAAGACTCGTACTCGTAAGAGAAGAACTCATGACAAGGCGGTAGTCCCAACCCTGGCGGTATGTCCTAATTGTGGCGCGTACCATGTTTACCATAAAGTATGCCCAACCTGTGGTTACTATAGAGGCAAAATAGCTATCGAGTTGGCTGAGAATGAGTAATGAAAAAGATTAGCGCGATAATAACAGGAATGGGTGGCTATGTCCCAGAGTATGTTCTTAATAATGAGGAACTTTCTAGGATGGTTGACACCAACGATGAGTGGATTATGTCGCGTGTCGGCATAAAGGAACGCAGAATCCTAGCTGAGGAGGGTTTGGGTACTTCATATATGGCACGTAAGGCTGCTAGAGAGTTAATGAAGAAAACAGATGTTGACCCAGATACCATAGACGCTGTTATAGTTTCTACCTCAACTGCTGATTATGCATTTCCATCCACAGCTTCAATAGTCATTGGAAAACTTGGTCTAAAAAATGCTTTTGCATTTGATTTTTGGGCTGCATGTTGTGGCTTCCTATATTCCTTAGATTTAGCTTCCTCTATGATTCAGTCAGGTCGCTACAAGAAAATAATCGTCATAGGAGCAGATAAAATGTCATCCGTGATTGATTATCAAGATCGTAGCACTTGTGCGCTTTTTGGTGATGGAGCAGCAGCTGCTTTAGTAGAGGGCACAGAAGAAGAGGATATAGGTCTTATAGACTCACATTTTAGATCCGATGGCGCAGGTCTTCCTTTCTTGCACCTAAAAGCTGGAGGCTCCGTTTGTCCAGCTTCTCATTTTACGGTTGACCATCGCCTACATTATCTTTATCAAGAAGGTCGTACTGTCTTTAGATATGCGGTTACAAGCATGAGTGATGACTGTGCTTTAATTGCAGAGCGCAATAACCTTAATAAGGACAATATACGTTATGTTGTTCCTCATCAGGCAAATATTCGTATTATAGAGGCAGTTGCAAAGCGTCTTGAGTTGCCAATGGAACAAGTTATGGTTAATATCGAGCACTTTGGTAATACTAGTGCTGCAACTATTCCGCTTGCCCTTTGGGAGTTTGAACATTTGCTAAGAAAAGGTGATAACCTAATTTTTGCTGCATTTGGTGCAGGTTTTGTTCATGGTGCATCATACTATAAGTGGGCATATGATGGAGCAGAAAAGGCTGTGATAAAGAAAGGTGTAGCAGCCGATGAGACTAGACGCGCTCATGTAATGGGGCCTAGATAAAAAAAGAAAAATTTAACTACTTATAAACTTTAGGAGTTGCCTTTTTTGAAAGTGGCTCCT
>JAJQAI010000039.1 GCA_021203915.1 Prevotella sp.
GCTTAATAAAGCATTAAAATAATTACTTTTATGTCAAAGTATGTAATAGGTCTAGACTATGGGTCTGACTCAGCTAGAGCACTTATAGTTAATGCCGAGACAGGAGAGATACTTTCCTCTAGCGTTAGAGAGTATCCTCGTTGGAAGAAAGGGCTTTATTGTAACCCTAAAATCAATCAGTTTCGTCAACATCCAAAAGATTATCTTGAGGTCTTAGAAGCAACCATAACTGATGCTTTAAGTCAGTGCGATAAGGCCGTAAGAGATGATGTTGTGGGTATTGCTTTTGATACTACCGGCTCAACACCTGCCTTTACTGATGAAACGGGAACTCCGCTTGCTATGCTACCTGAATTTGCAGAAAACCCAAATGCAATGTTTGTGCTTTGGAAAGATCATACTGCAATAAAGGAAGCTGATGAGATAAATAAGGCATGTGCCCGCTCAAAGGTTAACTACGCAAAGTATGAGGGAGGAATATACTCCTCTGAGTGGTTTTGGGCTAAGGCTTTGCATGTCTTAAGAGAGGACAAAAAAATAGCAGAGTGTGCATATTCTATAGTTGAATATTGTGAGTGGTTGCCAGCTGTCCTAACAGGTGTAACATCAGCGAAAGATATTGTTCGTAGTCGCTGTGCAAATGGTCATAAGGCCATGTGGCATAAAGATTGGGATGGACTGCCACCAGAAAAGTTCTTAGCTTCTATTGATCCACTTCTTTCTGGATTTAGAGAGCGTTTGTTCCAAGAAACTCAGACTGCCGATAAACCAGTTGGTCATCTTACAAAAGAGTGGGCTGCTCGCCTAGGCTTAAAAGAGGATGTCCTTGTTGCAGGTGGTGCATATGACTGTCATATGGGAGCAGTTGGTGCTGGTGTAAGTGAAGGAACCCTAGTTCGTGTTATTGGAACTTCTACCTGCGATGTAATGGTAGCTTCATACGATGAAATTGGAAAGAAGTGTATTAAGGGTATCTGCGGGCAGGTTGATGGTAGCGTAATTCCTGGCATGGTTGGCTTAGAAGCTGGTCAATCTAGCTTTGGTGACGTATATGCAATGTTTAGAAGAATCCTAGAGTTCCCAGTAAAAAAGATTTTACCAAATGTTCTTGATGGGAAACTTACAGATGAAGAAATCTCTGAGATAGTTGAAAAGACATCTGATAAGATTATAGTAGAACTCACAAAAGAAGCTGAAAAGATTCCAATTGGGGAAAGTACTATGATTGCAACTGATTGGATTAATGGTCGTAGGACTCCTGATGCTAATCAACTTCTTCAAGGCAGTATCTTAGGTTTTACTCTTGGCTCAACGGCTGCCCAAGTCTTTCGTGCTTTGGTTGAAGCAACTGCCTATGGTACAAAGGCTATTATTGATAGGTTTGAATCCGAAGGTGTTGTTATAAAGGAAGTTATTGGAATTGGTGGAATAGCCCTAAAATCTCCTTTTGTAATGCAGACAATGGCAGATGTTATTAATAAGCCAATTAAGGTTTGTAATACTGACCAAGCATGTGCTCTTGGAGCTGCAATGTTTGCTGCTACTGCAGCTGGAATATACGAAAAGGTAGAGGATGCAATTCAAAAGATGAATAGTGGATTCTCCCGTGAATATAAGCCAATCATTGAAAATGTAAAGGCTTACGAAGATCTTTATAAGACATACCTTAAATTAGGTAAGTTTACCGAGGATGAAATCTTTAAATAAGGATTTTTTCTTTCCCCAAAAAAATAAACCTTAAGGAGTTTTTTTACCTTCTTAAGGTTTTTGCTTTTTTTTGTGGGGAGGCGGAGAATATTGGGACAAAAAAAGAAGAATTTCATCTAAGGGGGATAAAAAACTTAACTTACCGAATTTCTCTTAACAATAACATTAATAAGTCCCGCTATTTCATTAGCAAGTGCCTCATTATCACCTATAGCTATTCTTATGGTAGGTTTTTCTAAGCTATTGATGTTTATGGTAATAAAGTAGTCGTGTAGTACAACGTCATTTTGCTGAACTGCTATTGTTGCTTTTTCTGCGGTTGTTGCTCCAACTGCTGCGCCGACATCGCCTGCTAGGAACTTTCCCCAAAAAGAACGACCAAGCATATCAGCAGTTGAGGCTTTAGTTCTAAATTCTATATCTCCTTTTTTTAATTGTTGATTGTCAGAAAGATTATAGCCAAGTATATCTTTAAATGAATACATATTGCCTAAGAGCCATATTTTTTCTGATTCTTTAAAGACGATAATGTCTTGCTTTAGGTCACATTCTTTTAGGGATATTTTATTTGTGAGCTTGCCGTTATCTGTCTCTAAATTTCTAACACTAGCATCATACCTGGCCTTTAGATTTTCTTTTTCTTTCTCAGCTTTAGCAAGCTCCCTTTTTTCTTCTTCCTTTTTTTTCTTGAAAAATTGCTTATCAAAATATATTCCTACAAGAACCAATAAAACTACAATGATAATCTCTACGGCAACAACTATAGGATCAATAATATCATTGTTATCAACCCACCAAGTTTGATGGTGTATGTAGATAAGGTCTGATACAAGCTGTTTACATGGGCTGAGCAGGAAGGTGCCGCCTAAGATAATTGCTAGTATATAGCATATGGATGCTTTGTCAATTTTCATCCCCACACCTTAGATTTACTTTTTTTTAATCTGGCTCATCTTCACCGCCACTATCATAGTAGCCATATGTATCTAAAGCCTCAAGAACTCCATTAGCTTCTTCCATACCCTCACCATAGGCTAGAGCCTTACGAGCATAACTATCAGCTGAAGGATAATTTTTTCTCTGTAAACAAATTTTTGCTAGTTTAGAATAGGCTTTTTGATAACCTTTACTTGCTAGATAATCTAGTGCAGTGGAATCTTGAAGCGAAACAGCCTTCTCAAAGAGTTTATCATCACTGAGATTCATGCTAAGAAGATCCGGTTTTGCTTCCAAAGAATCTTTAGGTGTAGACGTTTCTTCTTCTATAAGTATAGCCTCGGTACTATCTACAATTAATTCTTCAGTTATTTCCTCTTGAGAATCACCTTCCTTAAGGGAATTATCTTTTTTATTTCCGCAATTTGTCATTATTGTGGCTAGACAAATAAGCAGAAAAGCGTGTATAAAAAATCTTGTGTTCATTGTTTTAGGATATAATTTTGATTTGACAATAAGTTAGTTTTTGCAAGAATACGAAATATTTTTAAATAACGCATACGTTTATC
>JAJQAI010000078.1 GCA_021203915.1 Prevotella sp.
GTTTTTAATAGAATCAATCAATTCACTAAATTGGGCTTTTCTTTCTTCTATATTATAATATCCAGGAGGTGAACTAGGGTAGCGGTCAAGGAAAATAATCTTTGCCCCTAAAGAAGATAGCTCAAGAAGTTTTTGAATGGTTTCTTCTTTCATAAACTTAACTCCGGGAATAATTATTGCACTATATTTTTTACCTCCCGAAGTGACCAAGCACTTATCCTCAACCTCAGTCTTTTGAAGATATTTATCTGATATATAATCTACATCATAACCTAAAGTGGTAATTCTATTAACTGCCTCAATAAAACCAGGGGCACGCTCTGCCATTTTGTGTATATCAAACATTAAAAGACGCCCCGTTTGCTCATACCACATATCGTAAATGGGAAGATAAAGCAAAAAGTCGTTATCCGCCCAGCCATATTGTAAAAAGCTCTGACATCTAGTTATATAATCAAAAAAAGCCTTAGCACTCTTCCATATAGAGTTCGTTGGACTCATATCAATTGAGGCATAGAATTTCCAACCTGGCCAAGGATCATCCTTTGGGGAATATGTTGTTCCATGAAAAAAGACATGATTAACGCCTGAAACAAACATAAGGTCAAGGTCAGGTTTACACTCAGAAAGTGATGTGCGGAAATGTTCTGTAAGCCATGTAAAAGTTTCAGATGAGGTGTATGGTTTACCTGTAATATGGGCTGCAGAAGAGGCATATTTTAACATCGAAAGATCAGAATAATTGGGATGGCAAAGCGTATCCTTTCTAAGGCCCTTTATATTAAACTCAGAAAGTCCAAAGCCCTCACATTCTGGGACGTCAACCTCAGCATAAAGGTCAATTAAATTTCCAGGAGAGCCATGAGCTTGATTACGAGTCCCTGAAGAAAGGCTATGTGCCCACTGAGTCCATTGTCGAGTGAAATTTTCAAGCAGTAGCTCAGAAAGAGTCTCTCTATAGTCAGAGATAATTCTTGAAGTTTCTTCGTTTCTTTCTTCAGATATGAACTCCTCTAAATGCTCTTCAAGTTTATAACCGCGAAGTCTATAAAATTCATCGAATAGCCCACTTGTCCAATCAGCCCCATATACTTCGTAGGAGTCGTTAAAGAATAAATGGGGCGAAGGAGCCTCATTTTCACGGAAGGCTTCAGTAAATCCTGAAAGATAGTCACTTACGGCAGAACGAGAAAAATGGTCTAAGACATAGCCCTCACCACCTGGGGCTGCACGTTTTACTTTTTGAAGAGTCTTGCCACAAAAGGCAGCTATTAAGTGCCAAGAGCCCTTAGGAAGCTTTACTTTTAATTCTCCAGCCAAAACTTTTTGGGTAAGATCTCTAACTTCCCCAAAAGAAGAAAAAGCCATTAAGCGTTCTAGCTTTGCAACATCTTTTTGCTTAGCATCATCTACGCTGATTTTAAGTTTTATGCTTTTACCCCCTTTTACATTATATTCTAAGATTAAAAGTTTCGAGGCAGCGTCATCTATTTTTACATTTTCTCCACCAAAAGGCCATCCAGTTCCGGTATTCATATCGATTTGCATACCTAAGTCTTTAGCCTTTTCATACGTAAATTTATACATGTCCATCCACTTTTTTGATAAAAATGGTATTTCCATTGCCTCATTACCTTGAACCCCATATATAGGGGTTATCTCCATAGTGCCCATACCTGATGAAGAATACTCTTTTAGATTATAATCTAGGTTCAATGTGTCAACGGCACTACCCATCCACCACCAACGAGCCCCAGGCTTAGAGATAATGCTAGCTGTAGGCCAATTTACCTGCTGAGCATTAACCCCTAAAGAGGAAGAAAGTAAAATAAAAAGGATGGCAATAAGGTTTTTCATACGTATTGTTTTATTTTGGAGAGAGAATCAGTACTTATTAAGGAGAGCAAAGCGCTTGGCAAACAGCATCTTGAAACGCTCTACCTAAAGAGGCTTTTTCTACTCCGTTATTTATTATTGCAAAGCAAATGATATGTCCATTATATGCTCTCAAATAACCAGTAAGAGCACTAATTTTTGTAACTGTACCCGTTTTAGCATGCACGTTGTTAAGGGCATAACCACTTTTCATACGACCTTCAAGTGTTCCATCAACACCAGCTATGGGCATAGCAGCATAAAGGGGCTGAAAAATATCTTTGTTGCGGTAAGCGTATTTTAAAAATTCCACTTCTAACTCAGCGCTTACGTAATTATAAAGTGATAGTCCGCTTCCATCTGCAATGTAATAATTATTTGGATCAAGCCCCATTTTACTTATTAAAGAGTTAACCGTTTGACGGCATAGTTTTGCAGTTGATGGCCTAGAGGATGAAAGTTGATAAAACATAGATTCAGCATAAAGATTATCACTTTTTTTCATCATCCTTGGAAGTACATCACCAATGGTTCTTGAGGTTGTAACTATAAGTTTTGCCCCACTAGGGGTTGTGCCAATTTTTACTTGGTCATCGTAATATATATCAGAGTTTAAAAGACGGTTCTTAAATTTATCTGAGAAATCATTTTTCCTTGAAACAACTAGTGGCGAAAGCACAGGGTTATCATCATCCCAGCACCAACCTTCCCCAAGAAGTTTACCATCTTTCATAGATACATCAGCATAGACATTACCTCTTATGGTGTCAATGCCAAGAGCCTTAATCTCTCGAGTTATAAGATTAAGGTCCGATAGCTCAAGCATTGGATCAAACCCTCCTTTACAATAAATATCACCATAAAGCGTTCCACCCTCAATATTACCTATATAGGAAGTTACAGTGGAGTATTTATATGATGTACCTAACTTGTCAAGAGCTGTTACGGCAGTTATCATTTTCATAGTACTTGCAGGACGAAGTAAAAGACGCTCATTATGATGGTACAATACCTGATTATCTGTAAGGTCATAAATGTCAATACCTATAGAGGAGGTTTGAAATAAATCATTAAGAAGTAAATCGTCTATCTTCTTTCTTATTTTTTCTTGCCATGACAATGATTCCGCCTTAGGGCTTGGAAGGGTATCTTGAGCAACATAAGAGACACTATCCTCGATAACGATAATATCTTGCCCACGGCTTTGAATCGTAAGAGAAAGCAAAGCTAAAGCAAGTGTAATTATCTTTAGCTTACCTTGATATCTAAACATTTCCATCTTTCTTCTTTTTTATTAGAAAAAAATCAATTTTCCTTATCAATTAATGATTGT
>JAJQAI010000107.1 GCA_021203915.1 Prevotella sp.
GCCTTCATTTCATGCTCAAAGGTAATAAAAGAATGAGAAATAGCTTTTTTGTCAATGCCTGGTAAAGTGTTAAAAATTTCACCACCATGATTATTAAGAAGCAGTATACGAAGGTTTTCTCCACAGTCTCTTTGCCATAAAGCATTCATATCATAGAAAAAGCTTAAGTCACCAATAATGATAAAGTTTAGTTTTTTTGATACCTTAGCATACCCTAAGGCCGTTGAAAGAGAGCCTTCAATTCCATTTACGCCTCTATTACAGTAAACTTCAATATGTTTTTTAAGTGGGAAAAATTGCGCATATCTAACAGTTGAACTGTTAGCTAAATGAAGTATACAATCCTCTGGAAGCAAGGAAATTAAAGAGCCAATAGCGGAAATCTCGGAAAACGGTAATTCAACTTTTGGTATTTTTTTGGAAGCCTGACGCCAAAGTTCAAAATAGGAAGATTTTTTAGGTACTATACATTTATCTATAGCCTTAAAAAATTCCTCGGGTTTCATTTCAAAAATGGTAGTTAGATGACCAAAAAGATCAACAATTTTTCCGTTTTCTGATATGTGCCAATGTTCATTTTGAGGATTTTCTCTTAAAAGTTTTTTTAATCTCTTAGATACGATGTGTCCACCGAAGGTTATAAGTAGCTCAGGGGAGAACTCTTTTTTTTGCTTATCGTTTAGGGCGCTAATAATTAAATCGAAATTTCCGATTTTATTTTTCTCATCAGCAATATTGCTTAAGTGCTCTTTTAAAAATACGAAGTTTTCAGTATTTTTTTGGGTTTCCAACTTTTGAGGATTGCTGCTAGGAGACATCTGCCCAACAACTATCATACACTTTTTAAAAGCATTTATACTTTTTATCTTTTCAAGAAATTCTTTAGAATTCCCTTCAATACGAGTGATTTTACGCTCCTTTGGTAAGGTTTTAGAATTAAAATTATATAAAGGTTCTGATAAGGGAATGTTTATATGTACAGGTCCTTTTTTCTTATGAAAGGTCTCTAATATCGCCTCATTGATTAAGCGATTTACGTACCATTCATCCACCTTGGTATGAACCTCTGGTAAATCTATAGATAATTTGACCAACTGGTTAAATACTCCGTTTTGTGGTAAAGTTTGTCCATCCATTTGTCCAATCCACGCTTTTGGTCGATCAGCCGAAATAACAATAAGTGGTATTTCCTGATAGAACGCCTCTGCAATGGATGGATGTAGATTTAAAAGTGCAGAGCCTGAAGTTGAGCAAACAACCGTTGGCCTACCGCTAGATAGCGCAAGTCCAATAGCATAAAAGCCAGCGCCACGTTCATCTAAAGCTGCATGACAATGAAAGTCCTTTATACTTGTTAAGGTGTGAATAATTGGAGCATTTCTACTACCTGGTGATAGTACTATATCTTTTATGCCGTGCTCCTTAAGTAAAGAGGCTAGAATAAGAATACTTTTTTTATCCGTAAACATATAAGAAAAAAGAATTTTATTAACAACACATAAGGATTGTTCGCATTTTATCATTGGTTTCTTCCCATTCTTCCTCCAATAAAGAAGCAGGAAGAATACCTCCACCAGCATATAGAGTTGCATAGTTGTTTTTTATTTCCATGCACCGTAAGTTAACATATATATCTGTTTGTCCCATCGGGTCAATCCATCCAATAAAACCAGAATAATAAGCCCTATCATAGGCTTCGTTTTCATTTATAAAACTTAAGGCTTTATCTTTAGGTATCCCACAAACGGCAGGAGATGGATGTAAATGAAAGAGTAGGTCCCCTAGTTTCTCGGGTGTAGATATTCTAAAATTAATATCTGTTCTTAAGTGCAAAAGCTGTCCTGCTCTAGCTGTGTATGGGCCTTTTTCTATTATATCGTAACCAAAGTCGTTTGTAATTTTCCTTAAGTAATCAACCACCAATTCTTGTTCTTTTTGGTTTTTAAGATTCCACATTTTTTTTGTGTCCTCATTTTCAAGTAGCATTGTTCCGGCTAGGGCTATCGTTTGAAATGAATCACCTTGTCCACTAAGAAGAATCTCAGGCGTACTACCTATCCATGTAGAAGTTGATAGAGTATGGCATAGGTATATAAAGCAACGTGGATAACGATTGCAGGCATTTAAGAATGCATTAATAGGAGAAAATTTTTCTCTAAGAGGTATCCTGTGGGAGCGTGAAAGCACAATTTTTTGTACCTCATCTTCCTTTACTAAGGAATAGAACTTATTAAATGCTTTGGTGTATTGAAGCTTTTCTTCCTTTTCGGTAAGAATTGATTTATCCTCAAAATTACGTTTAGAAGAATTTAAGTTGGCATCAAAAATATCAATATTAGAAAGTTTTGAATCAATTTCTTGCCAACCTAAAGCTATAACATCAGGATGAATAAGTATTAAAGGATGTTCTTCTGATTGAACAAAAGGAGCTAAAACAAATCCCTTTTTTTTATTAAGAGCATGGATATCTTCTAAGAATTCTACACCTAGAGAAGTTTGTAAAACCAAATGGCATTGCTCAGCATAGGGTAGTCTATAAAGAGAGAAACTTAAATTGCTTCGCTCTAATTTATCTAAGAGCTTGAGAGTATGTTCCTCTGGCAGTGTCATTTATTTTTTCTTTATATGGTTAACGATGCGTACAGTAGATACCAAATCTCCTTGAGAAGTTGTGATGTTAACATTCCATACATGAGTTGATTTCCCCTGATGAAGTAATTCCCCAATAGCGATAACCTTTTCACCTAAGGGTACGCTTTTTAAATGGTTTGCGCTTACTTGTATCCCTAAAGGAATTTCTCCTTCTTCACATAGTTTTGAAGAGCCGTAACCTGCTAGGATTTCTGCTAGAGCTAGTGAGGCCCCACCATTAAGTGCTCCAAAGGGTTGTGAAGTGCGATAATCAACACTCATTTGAGCTTTAAAAATCTTCCCGCTTGAAGGCAGAAATTCAATACCCAAGTGCTCAGCCATTGTTGGCTGATGGTCTATTTTAGGAGTAGAACTTTTTTGCATCCCCAAAAGTTTTTATTTCACCTACAAAGATACTATTTTTGAAACTTTTAAAAAGAATGAACCATGAAAAAGCCATCATAAGTGAAACTATAACCCAAAAAAAATTAGAAAAGGACAAGAATTTGATTTTTTCTAAAAAAATATGGTATTAGGAAATTATTTCTTAACTTCGCAAT
>JAJQAI010000177.1 GCA_021203915.1 Prevotella sp.
CTCCTACAGAATATGAGTATGAATATCTTCCAATGTATATGAGAAGTCATAAGTGGGAGGTAAAGCTTGACTACGAAAACCCAATTAACGAGCATATTATGATTCAAGCGGGTTACCAAGCTAATTTTAGCAGGGAAAACACCCCACAAGAATCTTTCATAGACTATACCTGGGAAGGGAAAAATCCCGTAGAAGATGAGACCTATTATAATAGGTTTATTTACAACATGGATCTTCATGCTCTTTATGCAACCCTCACTCTTAAATATGGGAAATTTGGTGTTTTGGGAGGTCTAAGAGGCGAATATTGGAAAGTTCACACTGAAAGTTACAATTTTGAGCAGGAGCATGACCCTTCAAAACGTGATGAACCATTTAATAAGGATTATTTCCAACTCTTCCCAAGTGTTTTTCTTTCATATCAAATAACGAAGACACAACAATTGCAACTCAATTATACTCGTCGTCTTCGTCGTCCATGGGGAGGCCAACTCAATAGTTTTAAAAACACTAGAGATGCATCTATGATAAGTTTTGGTAACCCAGAACTTACACCTGAGTATAGTAACTCCTTCTCTCTAAACTATCTTAAGCAGTGGGAGAAGCACTCGATTTTACTTAGCGCATATTATCGCCCCACGACCGATGTAATACAAAAGGTCAACTATCAAAGCTTGGCTGATGACATGATGTACTCCACTAACATGAACGTGTCAAAGAGTTTAAGTTCTGGTCTAGAGATGGTTCTTAAAAATCAACTATTCAAAATCCTTAACTTAACGACCACAGCCAATGCTTATTACTACAAACTTGATGGTTTTGAAAAAGAAATACAAGGACAAATAGTTAGTGGTGAAGGTAGTCACAGTTTTACATGGAATGCACGTATTCAAGCAAGTCTTATGCTTCCATATGACATTTCTTTCCAACTTACTGGCCGCTACCGCTCACGCGAAGTAATCTCACAAGGTTATCGTAAGGCGAACATAAGTATGGATATGGGGCTTAGAAAGAGTTTCTTAAACAAGACCCTAATATTTGCTGTAAATTGTCGTGACCTTTTAAATTCTCGCAAATTCGAGAATTACACATCTTCTGAAACCTTTACACGTCACCAGAAAAATTGGCGCAGTGGTCGAGTAGTTAATTTCACCCTCACATGGAACTTCGGAAACATGAAGGCTAAAAAGACTAAAGCTCCTAAAGGAGATGCCTCAAGCGGTTACGAAGATGGTATGGAAAGTGAAGAATAAGCCTTAAATTTTTCCCTTTAAGGCTAACTCCCACTTATAGCGTTTATAAAACAAATTAAAGAACTTGGCTTCCTGGTTTTACTTCCTTTTCTGGGGTTATAACCTTTAAAGTTCCATCGGCATCTTCGGCAGAAAGTATCATTCCTTGACTTTCAATTCCTTTAAGTTTTCGAGGGGCTAAATTAGCTATAAAACAAACACGTTTACCTATTAGGTCCTCTGGCTTATAATACTTTGCTATTCCGCTTACTATTGTGCGAGGATTACTTGAGCCATCATCTATGGTAAACTTTAAAAGTTTATCGGCTTTCTTTACTTTCTCGCAAGCCTTTACTAGACCAACGCGGATATCAATCTTTTCAAAAATCTCAAAAGGAATCTCTTGTTTTATCGGTTTTGCTTGGAAGGCTGCTGCTTGATTTGCTTTTTTAGTGTCTTCAAGTTTCTTTAATTGTGCCTCAATAACACTATCATCTATCTTTTCAAATAAAAGTTGAGGCTCATTGAGTTGATGACCAGCTTTGAGTAAATCTGTAGCCCCTAAACTATTCCAATCAAAACTATCAATATTAATTAGTGAACGAAGTTTCTTGCTACTAAATGGAAGGAAAGGCTCAAAAGCAATTGAAAGATTTGCTACAAGTTGCAACGAAATATTAAGAATCGTCTCAACACGCTTCATATTAGTCCTAGCAACATTCCAAGGCTCACAATCGGTTATATACTTATTTCCAATACGTGCTAAATTCATAGCTTCCTTTAAAGCCTCGCGGAATTTAAAAGTATCCAAATATGCCTCTACTTTTGTCTTGACATCCTTAAATTCATCAAGGGTGTTGCGGTCTATTTCTTGTAACTCTCCAAGAGGAGGAACCACTCCGGCCCAATATTTTTTTGTAAGTTGTAAAGCACGATTTACGAAGTTACCATAAATACCTACTAGCTCACTATTATTGCGCTCTTGGAAATCCTTCCACATAAAGTTATTATCCTTAGTTTCAGGAGCATTAGCAGTAAGAACATAGCGCAGAACATCTTGTTTATCAGGCAGTTCCTCAAGGTACTCATGTAACCAAACGGCCCAATTCTGAGAAGTAGAAATTTTATCATTCTCTAGGTTAAGAAATTCATTGGCAGGAACATTCTCAGGTAGGATATATTCTCCGTGAGCCTTAAGCATAACGGGGAAAACTATACAATGAAAGACTATATTGTCCTTACCTATAAAATGTATTAGACGAGTTTGAGGGTCCTTCCACCACTTCTCCCACTCAGTTGGTAATAACTCCTTTGTGTTAGATATATAACCTATAGGAGCGTCAAACCAAACATAAAGAACTTTCCCTTCGGCTCCCTCGATAGGCACAGGTATTCCCCAATCAAGATCACGAGTCATAGCACGGGGTTGAAGGTCAAGATCCAACCAACTTTTGCACTGCCCATACACATTAGCACGCCACTCGGTATGACCTTGAAGAATCCACTTTTTCAACCAATCTTGGTATTCATTTAGAGGAAGATACCAATTCGTAGTATCCTTCATCACTGGCTCAGAACCACTAATAGCACTCTTTGGATTGATAAGTTCGGTTGGGTCAAGGTCAGAACCACACACCTCACATTGGTCACCATAAGCTTTAGGGTTATGACAGTGGGGACACTCACCAGTTATATAACGGTCAGCTAGAAATTGTCCGGCCTGCTCATCATAATATTGCTTACTTGTTTTTTCAATTAATTTTCCATCTTTATATAGCTTAGCAAAAAAGTCAGAAGCCGTCTTATAATGGATTTTAGATGTGGTACGACTATATATATCAAATGAAATGCCAAAATCTTCAAAACTTTTCTTTATCATCTGATGGTTACGGTCTACTACCTCCTGTGGCGTTATTCCTTCCTTGCGAGCCCTAATTG
>JAJQAI010000084.1 GCA_021203915.1 Prevotella sp.
TAGCTTGTTAGATTTTTTCATTTGATAATCTTTCTTCGCTTATTTATTACTAAAATTACTAATCGTCATCTAAAGGTATATACTCCTTGATTTTTTCCTCAATTACTTTGCTATCAATGGAGTAGACATTACCTAAAATTCCTAAAGAAACAGCGCGGTTTTTTCCCTTATAATTAATCTTACCAATAGAGCAAACTACATAGTTATCCACAGTAAGTATTTGGTTGGTGGCAATGTTTACAACGCCTGAGGTTATAATATTAGTAACAGCTCCAAGTATACCACCTGAGGGTGATATAACATTATTAACGGCTGTACTGACCTCCTTTGAGACCACCTCTTTATGCTTATCGTCCTTAGGACAGCTAACAGCCAATACAACGATTATCAGCACAAAAATTAGTAGTGCTATAAGGCAGCCCCAGTGGCTCTTTTTCTTGGGTTTTTCTTCTTCCTTTTTTTCTTGAGGCATTACATCTATTGGTTCCTCTGGAGGAATGGCTGTCTCTTTGGGTGGAACAGGTGGCGGGGTGTTTGGTGTGGCATCCTTTTTTATTACAGGCTTTAAATCTCCAACTTGCCATGCGGGTTGCCACTGGGCCATACCTTTAGTCCACACTAATATCTCTGAAGTAATCCCTCTATCTTTAAGTTCTTCAACGGTGTAGGGACCTTTTTTTTCTTCATCTTGATAAATGTAAAATTGTACCATGTCTTTTAGTTGTTATATTGTTGCTCTTCCACTTCGAAGATCTTCGGTGTATTTATCTATTCGCTCCATCTCCTTGGGAATGTCGATTCTTTGAGGACATTTTTCATTGCACTGTCCACAGCCTATACAATGATCGGCTTGTCTTAACTTAGGTACCTCGCGGTCATATCCAATTAAGAAAGCTCGGCGTTGACTCCTGTAAGCGGCATCTTGTTTTTCTTTTGAGGCTATGTTACCTTCATTTATGCATTTGTTGTAATGAAGAAGAACTCCTGGGATGTCTATTCCATAAGGACATGGCATGCAGTATTTACAATCATTACAGGGTATTGTTTTAAGATTGAAAATATCATCAGCTACCTGCTGAAGAAAATCCTGCTCCTTAGCATTTAATGGCTTAAGGGGAGAGAAAGTTATGATGTTTTCTTTTAAGTGCTCCATAAAGGTCATTCCGCTTAAGACGGTTAGCACATTTTTAGGTGTACCTGCAAAGCGTAAAGCCCAACTAGCAACACTTAGTTGAGGCTCCCTTCTTTTCATCTTTTCTACTATAAAATCAGGTACATTAACTAGTCGCCCTCCAAGTAAGGGCTCCATAATAACTGCTGGAATTCCTCTTTTTAGCAACTCGTCATATAGATAATCGGCGTTGGTGTTACTTGGGTTTATCTCCTTTGCATACCTCCAATCTAGATAATTGAGCTCGATTTGAGCAAAATCCCAATGGTACTTCCCCTCGTCATGCCAAGAAAGTAGCATATCAAAGATTCTAATGTCACCATGATAGGAAAAGCCCAAGTTTTTAATTATTCCCAATTTTTTTTGTTCTACTAGCCAATCCAAAATGCCATTATCCATAAAGCGAGAATTGAAGTTAGCCAGTGCATCACCTCCTCGTCCAATACAGTGTAAAAGATAATAGTCAATATAGTCAACTCTCAACTGTTTTAATGAATTCTTGAACATCTGAATGCTTGACTTTTTTGACCATGTCTCGGGCTCCATATTACTCATTTTTGTGGCTATAAGAAACTCACTTCTTTTATGACGAGAAAGAGCTATGCCGGTTGAATACTCTGAGAGTCCTTGACAATACATAGGTGATGTGTCAAAGTAGTTTACACCATGTTTTATGGCATAGTCAACCTCACGGTTAACCATTTCTTGGTCTATAGCATCATTATCTTCTCTAGCCGAAGAATTACTCAGCGTTGGAAGCCTCATCATCCCGTATCCCAAAAGTGATACTTTTTCTTTTGTATTGGGATCCCTTCTATAGGTCATCATTCCTTCTTGAGGCTCTTGGTTTAAGGCCTGGGCTTCTTCCTTTTTTGAAGAGCATGCAGTAAGTAAGGATGAACTAGCTAGGATTCCACCCCCAAGAAGTTTTATAAAATCTCGTCTACTAATATCCTTCATACTTGAGATTTTTTTCAATTTTCTTTTTGCTCCTCATACCCTTCGACATAAATGGCAGAAAATGGGCGAGTAGGACATAGATTCTCGCACTTTCCACACCCAATGCAACGTATTTCATCTATAGCGGGAATTAAAGGAGAATCCTCTCTTTCGGTATCCATTGGAACTAGGCTTATAGCTCCGGTTGGGCAATGACGAAAGCAACTATCGCATTTTACCTTGTCTCTTAAGATTACGCAGTTTTTCTTTATCCATATAGCCCTACCAATTACTATAGAGGACTTTTCCTCAAGTTTTATAGGTTTTATAGCCGAGGTTGGACACACCTTTGAGCACTCATTACACTCTATAGAGCAATATCCTTTTTCAAAAGATATTCTAGGTTGCATAAGATAAGAAAGATCCGTTGCTGGACGTAAGATGTTATTTGGACACGCTGTTATACATAGTTGGCAGGATGTACAGTGTTTTGATAGGTGCTTTTGAGAAATTGAGCCAGGAGGTAAAATTGGCGTATGCCTTTTGGGTGAGATTTTATTTTGAATAACGGCTAGACCACCATGAGCTATTTGCTTTTCTTTAGAAAGTGCTATAGAGGCTCCAGCTAGGGTAACTCCCAAAAGAAATGCCCTTCTGCTAGGATTGATATCTTCTTCTTTTTTAGGTGAAGATTTTCTTTCTATTCTTAAGCCATAATCTAGAGCTCCTGTTTTGCATTTTTGTATGCAATTAAAGCAATTTACGCAACGTGTATGGTCAATTCTTTTATTTTTTATATCAATGGCCGAGGCCTTGCAGTTCATAGAGCATAGCTGACATTCTCCACATTTATGTTGGTTTAGGCGAACTTTAAATATTGAAAACTTAGAGATATATCCCAAAACAGTACCAATGGGGCATACTGTATTACAATATGTTCTTCCCCCAAGCCAAGAAAGAATAAAAATAAGCAGAAATGTTCCTATAGCGATAATGAATGTGAGCATCCCCCTTATCCAAATCTCTGAAGAATAGAAAAGGTAACTA
>JAJQAI010000178.1 GCA_021203915.1 Prevotella sp.
ATATAAGGACGTAATAAAAATTTCCTTTAAGGGATAACTAACGCTCATATACTCTTGGAAAAGCTTGTTTTTTATTGCCTCATAACTATAAAGTGTAGGGTAGGGCGCTTGAGAGTCACCTAAGTTTTCTTTTGTTTCTTGAGCGGGTTTTACCCTATAATGGCTAGAGTCCATAGTAATAGTATTAAACTGGGCATTAGCCTTTTTTAAATTGCTACAGTAGATGATTAAGCCTAAACATAAAACTATTAACCTCATAACAAACTTAAATACTTTATTTTTTTGAAACATTCTTACTTTTCAAAAAGCAGAAATAGCTCCATTTTCCGACGACGAAGAATTGAAGGAATAAACTTGCCACTTACATGTGAGAATTCTAAATACTCTTTTTCTATATTCCGATCTCCTTCTTGAAGACGCTTTAAAAGCTGGCTTTTCTTTATTGACTTAGAACCTAATATCCTATATGGTCCAACATTATAAGCAAGTGAGGCTAAAAGAAGGGAGTCCTTTCCCATAAACCGAAACATCCTGCAAAGCTTTTTTAAGTCATTACGAAGAAGCCTTTCAGCTTCCTTTTTTGATAGCCCATAATTAAGACCTTTATCACGTGGAGTTATTAAGTGACCATAGCCAATATAGGGGTAGTCTTTTTTAGTATGCCAACCTTCATAGTACTTAATAATGGCTACGGCACGCTCAAAAGGTGGAAGCTCCATAAGGTTAAGTCCATGGGCTTTATAAAAGCCACTTGTAACGGCTAATAGAAAAATTATAGTTATAAAGCGTTTCATGATTAAAAAAAGGATTTAAGGATTTACTTAGCCCTATTTTTTCCTAAGACAACGTCTAACATATCCTCTATATCTTTATTGACTTGTAAAAAATTCTCATAAAGCGTTTTTTCACGCTCGTCTTTAGATGAAAACTTATGAGGCATTGGTATTGGGACATAACTGTTTTCTTCTTCCTTTATTTTATTCATATCAAAGTCCGTCTTACAAAAGAACTTGGTGGTCTTAAATTCCTTGGATTCTTGAATTTTCATTTTATCTTTAGCCCCGACTTCAGTAACCACAAAATCTCTAGCTGTCTGACCACATATCCAACCAGTTGGCATATCGGAGATCTTCGATGCAGGAACTAGATGGTCCATATTCTCATTTAAGTTAATAGAGGTATGCTCTCTATCTATTGTAACACCCTTTTTAAGTTGTACCACATTACCAAAGATATCATTGGATAACCACTCTAGAGTTTCTTTTGCTCGGGCAGAACCAGAGATAACATTGCCAACGGTGGTAATGATTTTTTCCATTCCAACTTTTCCATAGTCTGATTCAAGTTGTGGTAGCTCCTGAAAGCCTAGTGTTACGGACACCTTATTTGATCTAGCCGTTCCAATAAGACGGTCAATCTTATGAAAGTAAAGAGTTGGAAGCTCATCAACTATAATGCTAACTGGAACATTTTGCCCCTGTCCTTGATTAACACGAGTAACTAGACGATTTAAGATAAGAGCATTAAGGGCTCCAATTATTGACTCCATCTCTGGGTCATTAGCAATAAGTAAGTATGAGGGGTGTTCCCTATCCGATACTTTTAAGTCAAACTCATCGCCATCACGGTGGAATATCCAGTAACTCTCCTTTGTAGCTAGTCTTGAGGTATATACACGAAGCGTTCCTATCATACCTTCAAGCTGTTCCATAGCATTGTTTTTTAAGGCTGTCTTAAATGGGCCAAGAAGAGGTTCAACCTCACTATCAGTTTGAAGGCAGTCAAAAATCTCTTTATAGTCATGATTTAAAAAGCTAAGGATATGTGGCATATCAGAATACTTCCCTAGCCAATAGGCAGCCTCTACCTGCTCTCCTCCATGTTCTGTAAATGCTTTACCTGTTAGTTTATACTGAGAGGTTTTCTCATCATAAAACTTTTCAGCATAAAGAGCGTTGCCATCTTTATCATATGGGGTCTTTTCGTAATTAACAAAGAAGAATATGCAAGCTGCAAGGAAGTTAACAGCTGATGTCTGAAAGAACTGATCACTTCCACCTCCTCCTTCACGTCTTCCTTTTTGAAGTGACTCTACTAGTGTCTCAGCGGTTTCTGAGGCTGCAGCTAGATTTGGTATATACTTACACTGAATAGGGTTAACACGCTGAGAGTATTCAACGTTGACAAAGTTGATAATATTAAAGGAGCAATTATTTGGTATTTTACCTAGCTTTTTATTCTTTAGGTAGTGATAGTAAAGCTTAGTTGCAAGTGTCGGAAATTTATAGTCATAAACAACCATTGCAAAGCCTTTAGCTGAATGTTGTCTTATAAACGGCTCAATAATAGAAAAGGTTTTTCCAGAGCCTGGCGTTCCAACTACCCAAGTACCACGAAATGGATTTGAGATAGATACCCAACCATGACGGAATTTTCCCTTATAGTAGTAACGCATAGGTATGTTTACACTATAATCATTTTCAATTTTTTCTTCTGCTTGCAAAAAGGATTCATTTTCAAAATTAAAGCGGTCTTTAAGAATATCCTCTTTTAAGAACTTTGATATATTGTCTAGTCCAATATGAATAAGTGAAGCCCCTATAATTGATATAAAAAGGTAAATCCATGAGTTAAACGTTATACCATAAATTTTGGGAGGTATACTAATACCTAATATTACAGCAGAGGCAAGTGTAAGGATAATACCTATAAAGAAGGGATAAAATACATGACGGTGGGCATCCATATTAAGATCCTTTTTGTTTCTAGTTCCAACGCAGGTTATGCATATTAGTAAAAAGGTAACTATCTTACTATATACAATATTACCTGGTTTATAAATAAGTAAGGTATTAAGGTGAGAGTGAAGGCTTAAAAAGACTCCTCCCCAACCCTGCAGTAGACTCTCTGGTACTGCATACATAAAGAACTCTAGAATAATTGAAATATAAATTACCGAGCGAAAAAGGTTATATAAACCTTGTGATTCTTTACTTTCTTCCATTGCAATCTTCCTTCTTTTTTTTAATTGGGTTACTTTTCTTTTTTCTTTTACTTTCTTCTTTTTGATGCTTAAAGAATCTTTTTTTTACCTGAAGAAGAAAAGTTTATTTTAATAGTTTAAAGAGCTGGGGCTTTCTACTTCTTTCTTAGCC
>JAJQAI010000091.1 GCA_021203915.1 Prevotella sp.
CTCCTTTATATTCTCCATCAGATTCTAAAAGATAGTCCTTTCTTTCAATTTGATTTGTCCAAAACTTAAGCGTGTCATCTTGATAGCTTCCTTTATCAAGAAAGTTTGGCGTTAGAACTATTTGGTCGAATAGATTCCATGCGCCTTTATAGTATAGGGTGCCAATGTTATCCTTAACAAGGATATTGTACCAGGGATTGTACATATCCCCACTTTCAACCTCAGTTATCTCAGCTTTAGAAGAAAGTACCGATTCCATACTAGCATTGGTAGGGTCATCGTTCATATCCCCCATAATTATAACCTTCATTTTGGGTGTTTCCCCTATTATGGAATCCTTTATGTTTTTAACTTGAAGAGCTGCTCTATCTCTATAAGAAGCATCTGAAGCTCTAGAAGGCCAATGACACACTATTAGTGTAAGTGGCTCACCTTCTAAATACCCCTTTACAGTTAAAAATCCGCGGGTAAAAAAATCACTATCTTTTTCTAAGATATTAGTATAGGGTAGAAGTTTAGCATCTTCAACCTTAAATTTCTTTGGATTGTATAGCAAGGCACAGTCTATGCCTCTTTTATCCTCGCCTTCAATGTGAATGTATTTATACTTCCGATGTTTAAGCGCCTTTTGTTCTAAAAGATCATCAAGTGTTCTTGAGTTTTCTACTTCTGCTAAACCAATTATTACGCAGCCATTTTTACCTGCTTTTTCTGTTCCCATATCAGAAAGTGCTTGGGCCATATTCTTTAGTTTGGAAATATATTTTGTGTTATCCCATGAGTATTTACCACCGGGCAAAAAATCATAGTCGTTTTTTCCTTCATCGTGATAAGTGTCAAATAAATTTTCAAGGTTGTAAAAGCCAACGGCTACTATTTTGTTATTTTTGCTAAAACAACTTATGCTAAAAGAAAATAGTAGTAAGCAAAGCAAAAGTTTACGTGTTTTCATATCCGAAGTAGTGCTGAAGGTGTTTTTCTTACTACAAAATTACTGCTAAAATAGCCAAGAACCAAATAAAAATCAGCAGTTTTTCTAATGAGTTTCTTTATAAAGGATGAGCCCAAATTCTTTTTCGTTTTATGCAAATGTTTTAAAAAACTTTGTGTACTTTTGCATCTAGCAAGAAAAACCTTTACTGCTTGATAGAAAGACATATAGTACTCGAAGATATAGACCCCGTGATTCTCTATGGTGTGGGCAATTCACATTTTCATGTGTTAAAAGCGTTGTACCCCAAAATGAGAATAGCTGCTCGTGGCAATGTGATGCGTGTTCTAGGTGACGAGGAACAGATTATTCTTTTTGAGCAGACCGTTGAGAAAATACGTCAACATGTACTCAAATTCAATACTTTGAGCGATGAGGACGTAGTTGATATTGTCAAAGGGCATAAAACCAAGGATGAGTCCTCGAGTGACACCATAGTTTATAGTATCGCGGGACATCCTATAAAGTCTAGAAGCGAAAATCAGAAAAAACTCATTGATGCTTATGCTAAAGATGATATGATATTCGTGACAGGACCTGCTGGTACTGGTAAAACATATTTGAGTATTGCCCTTGCAGTAAAAGCTTTAAAAGAGAAAACAGCTAAGAAGATAATCCTAAGTCGCCCTGCAGTAGAGGCTGGTGAAAAACTTGGATTTTTGCCCGGAGATATGAAGGAAAAGATAGACCCCTACCTTCAGCCTTTATACGATGCACTTGAGGATATGATACCACAGGTAAGGCTTCAAGACCTTATGGAGAAAAACGTTATACAAATTGCGCCACTAGCCTTTATGAGAGGACGTACCCTAAATGATGCAGTGGTGATTCTCGATGAGGCACAGAACACCACACCGGCTCAAATTCGTATGTTCTTAACCCGTATGGGATGGAACACAAAGATGATAATTACAGGCGATATTACTCAAATAGATCTTCCTCATTCACATACCTCAGGACTAGTACAATCACTTGATATCCTCCGTGATGTTAAAGGAATAAGTTTTGTGGAGCTAACAAAAAAGGATATCGTACGCCACAAACTTGTAACCCGGGTGGTTGAGGCTTATGAGCGCTTCCAAAAAGAAAAACAAGAAAAACTTCAAGAATAAATATTTTTTATGAATGCACTAACAAGGACAGATTTTAAATTTCCAGGCCAAAGGGATGTTTATCATGGTAAGGTACGAGATGTTTATGATATTGATGATGATATTATTGTAATGGTCGCTACCGATAGAATATCAGCCTTTGATGTAATACTTCCCAAAGGGATACCTTTTAAAGGACAAGTACTTAACCAGATAGCTGCTAAATTCCTTGATCAAACAAAGGACATCTGTCCAAATTGGAAATTAGCTACACCAGATCCAATGGTTACCGTTGGGCTTAAGTGTGAAGGCTTCAAGGTAGAGATGATAATTCGCTCTATTCTTACTGGTTCAGCATGGAGAGAATACCAAAAGGGTGCAAGAGAGATTTGTGGCGTAAAACTCCCAGATGGAATGAAAGAGAATGAGCGCTTCCCAGAGCCAATAATCACTCCAACTACAAAAGCTGATGAGGGTCACGACATGAATATCTCACGAGAGGAGATTATCTCTCAAGGTTTAGTATCAGAAGAAGACTATTTAATTATTGAGGATTACACACGCAAGATTTTTGCTCGGGGGCAGGAAATAGCCGATGCACAAGGGCTTATCTTAGTGGATACAAAATATGAGTTTGGTAAGAGAGATGGAAAAGTTTACCTTATTGACGAGGTTCACACGCCCGACTCAAGTAGATATTTCTATAAAGATGGCTACCAAGAGCGCTTCTTAAAAGGTGAAGCACAAAAACAACTCTCCAAGGAGTTTGTTCGTCAATGGCTTATTTCTCAAGGTTTTATGAATGAGCCAGGACAAAGGATGCCTGAAATCAGCGATGAGTATGCTTTAGAAGTTAGCAATCGCTATATAGAGCTTTTTGAAAGAATAACAGGAGAAAAATTCTCCAAAGCCTTAGATAGCGATAATCTTGCCTCAAGAATTGAAAGAAATGTTCTTTCCTGGCTAGAAAATAGATAACTAGTTTCTTTATAAGATGTCATACGCTCAAGAGAAAATACTTCCATATAGTTCATCTATGGATAAAACCCATCAGGTGGAAGATATGTTCAATAAAATAGCTCATTCTTATGACAAGCTAAACCACCAATTATCTTTTGGGCTTGATAGACTGTGGAGAAAGGTTGCTATAAAGCATTTAAAGGAGTTCTCTCCCAAGAGAATCCTTGATGTGGCAACAGGAACTGGCGATTTTGCAATTGAGGTAGCTAGATGTCTTAAACCACAGGAAATCATCGGTATTGATATATCCAGTGGGATGATGAAAAAAGCAGAAGAAAAGACACGCAAGCTTGGGATGGAAGACAAAATAAAATTTTCTCGTCAAGACTCAGAACACTTAGCTTTTGAAGACGAGAGTTTTGATGCTATTACAGTTGCATTTGGTATAAGAAATTTTCAGCATATGGACCTAGCTTTAAATGAGATGTCAAGGGTTCTTAAAACAGGTGGACATGTTAGTATACTTGAGTTGTCTACACCGAAAAGGTTCCCTTTTAAGCAACTGTTTTGGGCTTACTCTCACTCAGCGCTTCCACTATATGGAAAAATTGTTTCTAAAGATCCAGGAGCGTATAGTTATCTTACAAACTCCATAGAGGCTTTTCCTAAATCGGAAACTGTGGCCAGGGCCCTTAACAGGGCAGGCTTTAAAGAAACTTTAGTTAAGAGCCTAACCTTTGGAGTGTGTACATTTTATTTCGCGACTAAGTAATTTTTTATGGACAAGTACGGCTTAATAGGGTATCCTTTAGGACATTCATTTTCTAAGAACTACTTTAATGAGAAGTTCTCGAACGAGGGTATTGATGCAGAGTACATAAACTTTGAGATTCCTACAATAGAACTTCTTCCAGAGGTTCTTGCTTCTAATCCTGAGCTCAAAGGACTCAATGTGACAATTCCATTTAAGGAAAAAGTGATTAGCTATTTGGATGTAGTAAGTAGGGAAGCAAGAGAGATTGGTGCCGTAAATTGTATAAGAGTTGAGAATAAGGGTGGCTCCTTAATTCTTAAAGGTTATAATAGTGACGTAATTGGTTTTACCAAGAGTATTGAGCCTTTTATTGAGCGATTTCATAAGAAAGCCCTAGTCCTTGGTACAGGTGGTGCATCTAAGGCTGTAGCATATGGACTTAAATCTTTGGGGCTTGAGGTTATCCCAGTTAGTCGCTATCAACGTCCTGGTACCATTCAATATGACAAAATAACGGCTGAGGTGGTTCATGAGTATAATGTAATTGTTAATTGCACACCTGTAGGTATGTATCCCAATATAGAGAATTGCCCACGTCTTCCATACGAATCTCTTACCGAAAGAAATCTTCTTTATGACCTAGTGTACAATCCTGATCAGACTCTATTTATGAAAAAAGGTGAACAGATGGGCGCTAGAGTTAAGAACGGACTTGAGATGCTGCTTCTTCAGGCTTTTGCCAATTGGAAAATTTGGACAAATGAATAATTAAAATCATGCAGGACAAGGATAAAAATCGTTACTCTTTGCGTGGAGTATCAGCCGCTAAAGAGGATGTACATCTAGCAATTAAGAATATAGATAAGGGTCTATATCCTAGAGCCTTTTGTAAGATTCTTCCAGATATTTTAGGTGGCGATAAGGAGTACTGCAATATTATGCATGCTGATGGGGCAGGGACAAAATCATCGCTAGCATACCTTTATTGGAAAGAAACCGGTGACTTAAGCGTATGGACGGGTATCGCTCAAGATGCCGTTGTTATGAATACTGATGACCTACTATGTGTGGGGGCAACTAATAATATCCTTCTTTCAAGTACCATTGGAAGAAATAAGATGTTAATACCTGCAGAGGTAATTTCCGCTATTATAAATGGTACTGAAAAGGTGCTTTCCTCTATGCGTGAAATGGGAATAGGTATATATTCTACAGGTGGTGAAACAGCTGACGTTGGTGATTTAGTTAGAACAATAATCGTAGATTCAACGGTTACAGCTAGAATGAAACGCTCCGATGTTATTGATAATGCAAATATACGCCCTGGTGATGTCATTGTAGGACTTTCATCTTTTGGGCAAACCACATATGAAGATAGTTATAATGGTGGGATGGGAAGCAATGGGCTAACTAGTGCTCGCCATGATGTCTTTGCTAAATATTTAGCAGAGAAATATCCAGAAAGTTATGACCATGCAGTACCCCAAGACCTAGTTTATAGCGGAGAATACCACCTAGAGGACAAGGTGGAGGGCTCACCCATTAATGCCGGACTTCTAGTTCTTTCACCAACTAGAACATACGCTCCGGTTATAAAGAAAATCTTAGATTTTCATAGAAGGGATATTCATGGAATGGTACATTGTACCGGTGGCGCTCAAACAAAGGTGCTTCATTTTGTGGGTGAGGACTGCCGAGTTATAAAGGATAATATGTTCAAAGTACCGCCCCTTTTTAAAGCTATACAACGCCAGAGTTCAACTTCGTGGGAAGAGATGTATAAAGTGTTCAATATGGGTCATCGTATGGAGATATATGTAAGTGAAGATATTGCAAACCAAATAATATCCATAAGTAAGAGTTTCTCTTTAGATGCTCAAATCATTGGACATATAGAAAAAGGGAAAAAGTCTTTACTTATAAAGTCTGAATACGGCGAGTTTAACTACCTATAAAGAAAATGCAAGAAAACGAAATATTGCAGAAACTTGATGGTCTTGAGGCGCGTTTTTCTGAAGTTTCCACGCTGATCGCTGACCCCGAAGTTATAGCCGACCAGGAAAAGTATGTAAGGTTAACGCGTGAGTATAAGGACTTAGAAAATATTGTTTCCTTACGAAGGAAATACATAAGATGTCTTTCAGATATTAAGGAGGCTAAGGATATACTTTCTAATGAGGCGGATCAAGATCTTAAAAATATGGCTCGGCAGGAACTACAGTCAGCCGAAAGCATGCAACCAAAAATTGAGGAGAAAATAAAGCTAGCTCTTATTCCAAAAGATCCTGAGGATGCAAAGAATGTACAGATGGAAATTCGTGCTGGCACCGGTGGTGACGAGGCTGCCCTGTTTGCTGGTGATTTGTTTCAAATGTATAAGAAATTTTGTGATGCTAAAGGTTGGAGCGTATCGGTTACCTACTTTAGTGAAGGTGTCGTAGGAGGGTATAAGGAAATTGACTTTGCAATAACAGGAAATAATGTCTATGGTACCCTTAAGTACGAGTCGGGTGTACATCGTGTCCAAAGAGTTCCCGTTACTGAGACTCAAGGACGTATTCATACTAGCGCAGCTACTGTAGCTGTTTTACCCGAGGCAGATAAGTTTGAGGTCGTTATCAATGAAGGAGATATTAAATGGGATACATTCCGTAGCTCTGGTGCCGGAGGACAAAATGTCAATAAGGTGGAATCCGGAGTACGCCTGCGTTATCCATGGAAAAATCCCAATACTGGTCAGGTAGAAGAAATTTTAATAGAGTGTACAGAAACAAGAGACCAACCTAAGAATAAGGAACGTGCTCTTGGACGTCTTCGCACCTTTATATACGATAAAGAGCATCAAAAATATATCGATGATATAGCTAGCCGCAGAAAGACCCTTGTTTCAACGGGTGACCGCAGTGCTAAGATTCGGACATACAATTTTCCGCAGGGAAGAGTAACTGACCATAGAATAGGCTATACAACTCATGATCTTACTGGTTTTCTCTCCGGTGATATTCAAGCTCTAATTGATGCCCTAATTGTTGAAGAGAATGCCCAAAGAATGAAAGATGCAGAACTTTAAAGTTTTTTTAAAATGAATAGAGAAGAACTTATAGAGCAAATTTTTTCGAAGAAGTCTTTCCTATGTGTTGGACTTGATACCGACATAAAGAAAATACCTTCTCATCTTTTGACGGGAAGTGATCCAATATTTGAGTTTAATAAAGCCATAATAGACTCAACGGCTCAATATTGCATTGCATATAAGCCAAATTTAGCTTTTTATGAGAGTTTAGGCATTAAAGGGCTTGAGGCTTTTGAGCGCACCATAAAGTATTTAAAGACTATTTATCCTCATCATTTTATTATAGCTGATGCTAAACGTGGGGATATAGGCAACACCTCAACACTTTATGCTAGGTGCTTTTTTGAAGAATATGATGTTGATGCACTAACTATTGCCCCATATATGGGAGAGGATAGTGTTTCTCCTTTCCTTTCATACCAAGGCAAGTGGGTTATTCTTCTTGCACTAACTAGTAATAAGGGCTCTCAAGATTTCCAGTTCTTAAAGGATACCGAAGGTAAAAGACTCTTTGAAAAGGTAATACTTTCTTCAAGCCTTTGGGGGGATGAAAAAAATCTTATGTATGTAGTTGGAGCAACTCAAGGAAAGATGTTTTTAGATGTAAGAAAAGTAGCTACAAATCATTTCCTTTTAGTTCCCGGCGTTGGTCATCAAGGAGGAAGTCTTGAAGATGTATGTCACTATGGGATGATAAAGGACTGTGGTCTTATCGTTAATAGTAGTCGTGGCATAATATATTCCTCAAGTGGAAAGGATTTTGCCCTTGAAGCTAGTAAACAAGCGAGTCTAATAAGAGAGCAGATGGCTCGAGAGTTAGATAAAGCAAGAAAAATGTAATTTTTTCTATCATTTTAAAGTTATATATATAATAATACAATTTATAAACCCTAGAAAAATATGATGAGTAAGTATAATTTTTTTGCCCTTGGGCTAATACTATTTTTAGTTTTAGGCTCTTCACCTTTAAAAGCGCAAGAGTTTTCAAAAGAATTGATTGATGAAATCAAGGCTAAGGCTGAACGTGGAGATGCTGCGTCTCAATGTGACCTTGGGGCTATATATTATGGTGGTAAAGGTCTTAAGCAAAGTGATTCTCAGGCTTTTAAGTGGTATCAAAAGTCGGCAGCTCAAGGCTATGCTGCAGGAGAGTATAATCTTGGCTTCTGCTATGAAAATGGCATTGGAGTTTCCAAAAACTACTCTGAGGCTTTTATTTGGTACAAAAAAGCGGCAAATCAAGGATTACCCGAGGCTGAGTATCAACTAGGAAACTGCTATGCCTATGGTAGGGGAGTGGCAATTGATTATGACGAGGCTATAAAGTGGCTTACCGCTGCAGCAGATCACGGTCATAAACTAGCCATTGAAGCTCTAAAGAAATTGAACTTAAGGTGAAATACTTTTAACATTTAAATTAATACACGCGATGAAAAATCTTTTTCTTACCCTAACGTTACTTCTTTTCTCTTTTGTGGCATATGCTCAAGAGATTGTAAACATTGAGGGTGTTAATTATCTTCTTGATGGTGAGAAGGCTATTATCACTGACCAAGGTAAGGCTGCTGAAGGAGACATAATTGTCCCTGACGATTTTGAATACCAAGGTCAAAGATATAAAGTTGTGGATATGACAAGTTGGGCTTTCCAATATTGCGAGAGACTAATGAGCATTATTCTTCCAGATGGAATTACAACAATTCCTCACGATGCATTCCATGGTTGCACTGAACTACAGACAGTTACTTTTGGTGATATGGTAGATACAATTGAAAATAACGCTTTTTGCGATTGTATTGGCATAACTACAATTAATGTAAGAAACCCCATGCCACCACAGATTGAGTTTGATTCTTTCTTTGGTGTAGATACAAACTCCTGCATAGTTCATGTTCCTACAGGCTCTAGGGGTGTGTATTCCAATGATATCGGATGGAGACAATTCCAGAATATCTTTGATACTGAGTGGTAGAAATACTTTTTTCACGTAGCATTTTTTTTAAAGAGTGTGCTACTTCTTAAGTTTTTCTTCCTTTTTGGAAATGCGTCTTTTAGATTATGGCAGAGAGTAATTTAAATTCATTTCCACATAAAGTAATTAATGACCCTGTATTCGGGTTCATAAAGGTTCCTCGTGGACTTATCCTTGATATTCTCAATCATCCACTTGTGCAAAGACTATCAAGGATAAGGCAACTTGGACTTACCTATCTTGTGTACCCTGCAGCTCAGCATACGCGCTTTCAGCATTCTCTAGGAGCTTTTCATCTAATCCAAGAAGCTCTAGAGACACTTACTCAAAAAGGAACGTTTATCTTTGATAGTGAGAAAGAAGCTACTCAAGCGGCAATACTTATGCACGATATTGGTCATGGGCCATTCTCACACGTTCTTGAGAGCGCTTTAATTCCTGATCTTCCTCATGAGGATATTTCTCTTCTTTTCATGGAAAAGATTAACTCGGATTTTGGAGGAAAATTAAATCTTGCTCTTAAGATATTTAAGAACCAGTACCCAAAGAAGTTCTTTCATCAGCTCATTAGTAGTCAATTAGATATGGATAGGCTTGACTACTTAGTACGTGACTGCTTTTTTACGGGTGTTGCCGAGGGGAATATTGGCTGTGAGCGTATCATAAAGATGCTAGAGGTTCATGATGATAGATTAGTTGTTAACTCAAAGGGTTTATATACTATAGAAAACTACCTTTTATCCCGCTATTTAATGTATTGGCAGGTGTATCTGCACAAAACTACTGTAGCAGGGGAGAAGGTTCTTCTAAATGCACTACTTCGCGCTAAGAGCCTTGCAAAAAAAGGTAAACAACTCTTTGCTTCTCCCGCGCTTTCATACTTCCTTTACAACGATATAGATGCCTCAAAGTTCAAGAGTGATGAAAAAGCTCAACTTTGCTATCAAACACTCGATGACAACGATATATGGTCTGCCTTAAAAGTATGGGCCGATAGCGATGACAAGATTCTTTCCATTCTTTCTTCTGGCGTTGTAAAAAGAAATCTTTTCAAGGTTGAAATCCAAGATGAACCATTTGATGAAAAGTATGTAAGTGAGCTGAAAGCCTTAATAATGAAAAAACTTAATGTTTCTAGAGAGGATGTAGAATTTCTGCTCAGTGTAAGTTCTGCTCATAAGGATATTTATAACCAATCAGATGACGGAATAACGATATCTTATAAAACAGGCGAGTATAAAGATATTACGGAAGCCTCAGACTTAATCAAAGTTGCTTCTGTTTCCCCTCAAAATCGTAAATATTACCTTTGTTATCAACGTATTTGAATAAAATGAGTTATCTTTGCGAAAAATTAAGTAGCGTTTTAAATGGAATTTACGGCTAAACAGATTGCTGACTTTATAGGCGGAAGAGTTGAGGGCGATGAAAACGCTAAAATAAGTACTTTTGCAAAGATTGAAGAAGGTACTCCAGGGGCTATTTCATTTTTATCAAACCCCAAATATACGCATTATCTTTACGAGACCTCATCAAGTATCGTCCTTGTAAATGAGGATGTTATGCCCCAAAGAAAAGTTAAGCCCACACTTATAAGAGTTAAGAATGCCTATGATTCTTTAGCTAAACTCTTGCAATTTTATCAAGCTTCACTACCAAAGAAAAAAGGCATTAGCCCTCAAGCTTTTATATCTAAAACAGCTACTATCGGTAAGGATTGCTATGTTGGCGCTTTTGCCGTTATTGGTGATGGGGTGAATATTGGTGATAATACTCTGATTTATCCAAACACTGTTATAGGTGATAATGTTAGGATTGGTCAAAATACCACCCTTTATCCAAATGTGACAATATATGATGGTTGTCGTTTGGGTAATAACGTTACAATACATTCAGGATGCGTTATAGGTGCTGATGGCTTTGGCTTTGCTCCTACCCCCATGGGGTATGATAAGATACCGCAGATTGGAATAGTTACAATCCTAGATAATGTTGAAATTGGTGCCAATACTTGTATTGACCGTTCTACAATGGGGTCAACCCTAATTAGTAAAGGGACTAAGATAGATAATCTTGTTCAGATAGCTCATAATGTAGAAGTGGGAGAGAATACCGTAATGGCAGCCCAGGCTGGTATTGCAGGGAGTTCAAAGGTTGGCTCTTGGTGTATGCTAGGAGGTCAAGTAGGTATTTCGGGTCATGTATCAATAGGAGATAAGACATCCATTGGTGCGCAATCTGGTGTTACTGGAAATATTAAAGCAGGAGAAACAGTTATTGGCTCACCACCAACAAACCCAAGAGAGTTCTTTAAAAGTGTTGCTCTTTCTCGCCGTTTACCTGAGATGAAAGAAAGTCTTACAAAACTTCAAAAAGAAGTTGAAGAGCTTAAGAAAACTATTAATTCCTTGCAAAAGTAATGTTAAAGCAAAATACAATTAAAGGAAGTTTTTCCCTTTGTGGTAAAGGACTACATACGGGACTAAACTTAACTGTTACCTTTAATCCTGCAGCTGAGAATACAGGATATAAAGTTCAGCGTATAGACCTAGAAGGACAACCCATTATCGATGCAATAGCCGAGAACGTTGTCGATACTACGCGTGGAACCGTTTTAGAACGAAATGGTGCCAAGGTCTCCACCATTGAACATGCTATGGCAGCTCTTTATGCTCTTGGAATTGATAATTGTATTATACAGGTCAATGGACCAGAATTCCCAATTCTTGATGGTTCCTCTTCACCTTTTGTTGAAAAGATTTTAGATGTAGGAATAGAAGAGCAGGCAGCACCAAAGGATTTATATATTATAAGGCACAAAATTGAGGTTAAAGACGAGGCTTCAGGCTCTAGTATAACGATTTTGCCAGATGAGGAGTTTAGCATAACGGCAATGTGCTCCTTTGAGTCAAAGTTTATCAATAGTCAGTTCGCTACTTTAGACAATATGACGAACTTTGCTCGTGACATTGCTCCAGCGCGTACTTTTGTCTTTGTTCGTGACATTGCTCCACTGCTTAAGGCTAACCTAATAAAGGGAGGAGATCTTGATAATGCAATTGTTATGTATGAAAGGCAGATGCCACAGGAAGATGTTGACAAGCTAGCTGACTTTTTGGGGGTTCCTCGTTTGGATGCGACCCATTTAGGATACATACAAAATAAGCCACTAGTGTGGGAAAATGAGTGTACTCGACATAAGTTACTTGACATTATAGGTGATATGGCCCTAATAGGTAAACCTATCCAAGGGCGCATTATAGCAACACGTCCTGGTCATACAATAAACAACAAGTTTGCTCGCCTAATGCGAAGAGAAATTCGCAAGCATGAGATTCAAGCACCTATATATGATTGTAACGAAGAGCCTATAATGGATGTGAAACGCATTCGTGAACTCCTGCCTCATCGTTATCCCATGCAACTTGTAGATAAGGTGATTGAACTTGGCCCTAATTCTATAGTAGGCGTAAAGAACGTAACGAGCAATGAACCCTTCTTCCAAGGGCATTTCCCCGAAGAGCCTGTAATGCCAGGAGTTCTTCAGATTGAAGCTATGGCGCAGTGTGGCGGTCTTTTGGTACTTAATTCAGTAGATGAGCCAGAAAGGTGGTCAACCTATTTCTTAAGAATAGATGAGGTTAAGTTCCGTCAGAAGGTTGTTCCAGGAGACACACTTTTATTCAAAGTTGATTTGTTAGCTCCTATTCGTCATGGTATTTCTTCAATGAAGGGATATGTATTCGTTGGTGATAAAGTGGTCTCTGAGGCTACATTTACCGCACAGATAGTAAAGAATAAGTAGTTCTCCATAATTTTAGGAGATTTTCTAATAGAGTTGATATGAATCAAATTAGTCCATTAGCATATGTGCATCCCAAAGCCGAGCTTGGGGATAATAATATAATTGGCCCATTTTGTTATATTGATGAGAATACTGTCATTGGAAATGACAATGTTTTAAGAAATGGAGTGACAATTAATTATGGTGTTCGTCTTGGAAATTCCAATGAGATTTTTCCCGGTGCTAGTTTGGGAACAAAGCCACAGGACCTTAAGTTTAAAGGGGAGGACACCACATGCCAAATTGGGAATAGTAACTCTATACGCGAAAATGTAACCATATCACGTGGTACCGCCTCTAAGAATTCAACTATTGTTGGCTCAAACAACCTCCTAATGGAAAGTGTTCACATCGCTCATGATTGTGTTGTAGGAAATGGTTGTGTGATCGGTAATTCCTCGAAGTTTGCCGGCGAGGTAACTATTGATGACTATGCTATAATAAGTGGTGCAGTACTTTGTCATCAATTCTGTCATATAGGTAGTTATGTGATGATTCAAGGTGGTTGTCGCTTTAGTCAGGATATACCTCCATATATTATAGCAGGAAAAGAACCTACCCACTATTGTGGCATCAATTTGGTTGGCTTACGCCGTAAGGGCTTTAACAATGAACTCATCGATAATATCCATGAGGCTTATCGTATTATTTATTCTAAAGGATTGCTCAAGGAAGCAATTGATGAGATCCTTCAGCGCTTACCTCAAAACGATGAGATTAAATATATCATCGATTTTGTAGAAAAGTCTCAAAGAGGAATTATAAGGTAGAAACTCTTTTTAGTTTTCTCGTCCCCTTTCTTCCTAAGGAAAGTTTTATGAAATCACTTATTGTTATTGTTGGACCCACTGCAGTTGGGAAGTCATCCTTATCTATAGAGATTGCTCAAAGGTTTTCTTGTCCCATTATTAATGCTGATTCTAGACAAATATATAAGGAAATTCCTATTGGAACAGCTGCTCCAAGCTTTCAAGATTTAAAAAAAGTCAAGCATTATTTTGTCGGTCATCTTAGCGTAGAGGATTATTATAATGCCGCTATGTATGAATCGGATGTTTTACGCTTGCTTGATGAGCTTTTTCTTAGTTTTGATAGGGTTGTACTTTCAGGAGGTAGTATGATGTATATTGACGCTGTCTGTAAAGGTATAGATGATATACCAACAGTGGATGAAAAGATAAGAGAAAAACTACTCCTAAGATTTAAAAAAGAAGGTTTAACGCCTATTCTTAAAGAGTTAGCGCTTAAAGACCCAGAGCATTTCCTCATTGTTGATAAAAATAATCCTCGTAGTGTGCTACATGCCCTTGAGGTTTGTCTTTCAACAAATAGAACATATTCATCTTTTCGTAAAAACTCCATAAAAAAGCGCCCTTTTTCTATTTGTAAGATAGGTATAGATCTTCAACGTGACGAACTTTATAAGCGTATTGATGAGCGTGTTGAAAATATGATTAGCCTAGGGCTTGTTTCTGAGGCCAAAAAAGTTTATTCAAAAAGAAATCTTAATGCCTTAAATACTGTGGGGTATAAAGAGATTTTTGAGGTTTTTGATGGAAAATCCTCCTTAGAACAAGCCATTCAAAAGATAAAGTTTAATACTCACAAATATTGTCGTAAACAACTTACATGGTTTAAGCGTGACAAAGATATAAAGTGGTTTTCACCCTATGAT
>JAJQAI010000006.1 GCA_021203915.1 Prevotella sp.
ATTTCCGTGGTTCCAATGCTCTCATGGCCTAACATACTTTGTATAGCACGTAAATCAGCGCCACCTTCAAGCAGGGCAGTTGCAAAACTATGGCGAAGGGTGTGTGGACTTATTACCTTGTGAATACCAGCTGTTTGACCTGCTTGTTTAATCATGATAAGTACCATGGTACGAGTAAGATGAGAGCCTCGACGATTTAAGAATACATAATCCTCTTCACCTGGCTTTATATTAAGAAGTTTTCTTGAAGAAAACCAATTGTCTAACTCATTTATAGCACTTTGAGAAATTGGAACTAAGCGCTCTTTTCTACCCTTACCACTAACCCTAAGGTATTGATCTTCAAGATAAAGATTTGAAAGTTTAAGATTAATAAGTTCACTTACACGAAGGCCACAACTAAAGAGTACCTCAATTATCGCCTTATTGCGGTGTCCTTCCCATTTACTAAGATCAATAGCTTTCTCTAGTCTATCTACTTCCTCTAATGAAAGGACCTCAGGTAAGTGCTCTCCTGTTTGTGGAGACTCAAGAAGTTCTGATGGGTCGTCCTTAATATATCCATCAAGCAGAAGAAATTTATAAAAAGCTCTTACCCCACTAAGTATACGACATTGAGAGCGAGCACTAACACCTAAGTCGTGAAGTGAAGCAGCAAAAAACCTTAAATCTTCTAATGTTGCCTCAGAAGGCATTAAGTTATTAGATGCTAAAAAACTATTTAATTTTTCTACATCCTTAAGGTATGCTTCAATAGTATTCGGTGAAAGATTTCTTGCAAGCTTCATATAGCGCCTGTAAGCACGAATCACATTAGAGGGGCTTTTGCTTTCTTTTTCCATTTATTTTGGTTACTTTTGTTCCCAGAAAAAAGATTTTTTCTTTTCGTTAAGGTAAACAACTTTTATTCTTAAAGCCTACCTAACGGCAAAATTAAAAAAAATTATCTAAAGATGAAAATACTTATAATTAACGGCCCTAATCTAAATCTTTTAGGTATAAGAGAACCAGGGATTTATGGCGAAAGTTCTTTTGAGGATTATCTTGAGATTTTACATGAAAAATACTCTGATGACGAAATCGAGTATTACCAGAGTAACATTGAGGGAGAACTCATTGACAAGATGCAGGCAGGAGGGTTTACCCATGATGGAATAATACTCAACGCTGGTGCATACACTCACACAAGTATCGCCATTCTTGACTGTATAAAGTCAATCCCAGCTCCTGTCGTTGAGGTTCACATATCAAATGTACATTCTAGAGAGATTTATAGGCATACTTCTATGCTTTCTAGCGCTTGTAAGGGAGTGATTATAGGTTTTGGCCTGGATTCTTATAGACTAGCTATTGAGGCCCTTAAGAAAATCTGCAAATAACTCTCTCTCCCCAAAAAACATGGATTCTAAAATAGATAAATACATCCTAGAGCATATTGACGCTGAGGGTGAGTATCTTCATAGGCTTTGGCGGGAAACAAACATTAAACTTCTTAATGGGCGCATGGCAAGTGGTCATCTTCAAGGGCGTATTCTAAAAATGATAGTACGCATGATAAAGCCAAAGAACATCCTAGAGGTTGGTACTTTCAGTGGTTATAGTGCCATATCAATGGCAGAGGGTCTTTTAGAAGATGGTATGCTATATACCTTTGAAATTAATGATGAACTTGAGGACTTTACAAGGGGATGGATTGAAGGCTCAAAGGTTGGAAACAAAATACGTTTTTTGATTGGTGATGCTATAAAAGAAGCCCCAAGACTCGGAATAAAATTTGATTTAGTATTCTTGGATGGAAATAAGCGTACATACACCCAAGCTTATGAGATGAGTCTTAAGGTTTTAAATCCTGGCGGGTTTATTTTGGTGGATAACACTTTATGGGATGGACATGTACTTGAAGCACCAAAGAAAGATGACCGCCAAACAAAAGAGATTGAGAAATTCAACGATTTTCTTTTTCATGATGAAAGAGTAGAAAAAGTTATTCTCCCCCTTCGTGATGGTCTAACACTAATAAGAAAAATCCCTTTAGGGGAAGGACTAGTCAATGAAGACATAATTGACTAACACAATGATTATATTTAGCAGGAGTTTTATCCGTTGTACCATCGAAGTGAAGGAGATTGACAAGGATGTATATCCCTGCTAGAATTTGAACAATTCTCGTCATGAGGATAATGAGTATAAACTCTCACATCAAAGTTATGTACTCACCCCAATGGGTGAACTATATAACGATTGGTGTGGGTTTGTTTCACATGCAAGAGAAAACCATATATTTTTTTGGATATGAGTTTCCTTCTTTGTATCTTCGCAACAAAGATAGGTGAATGATATGAAACAAAAGGACATTCTTGCTTTAATAGGAACAGCCGAACAAACAAATGTTCAGTTTAAGGAGCGTATCACTCGCAACAACAAATATAACGTTAGTTGTGAGATGGTGGCTTTGAGCAATTCTCATGGTGGTAAGATAGTCGTAGGGGTTAAGGATAGTGAAGGTCAAGCAAATCCTCTTTCATACAATGAAGTACAAGAAACTAGTAACTTACTTGGAGACCTAGCTTCAGAAGGGGTAGTGCCGAGCATCTTGATAGATATTGAGAACGTATCAATAGAAGGTGGTGTAATAGTTGTCGCAACCATCAAGGAAGGTATGAACAAACCTTATCGTGACAACAAAGGCGTGATATGGGTTAAACAAGGAGCGGACAAGCGTAAGGTGTTTGACAATACAGAGTTGTCTGAAATGATGTCAGAATGTGGTAATTTTGACCCTGATATGGCATCAGTTCGTGAAGCAACTATTGACGATTAGATGAAGCTACCATTAAAGAATATTTACGGAACAGATTTTCATTGGTTCTTGAACGAAAAGGATTGATAGGCGACAAATTCAACAATAGTTCCATAAGCGAAATATGCAGTGCCATAGTGGAAGGACACGATTTGAGCAAATTACTAAGAAATTTGCGTTTCATTCGCCCCAATGGTCAACTTACTGTGGCTGCTATTCTCCTATTCGGGAGATACACCCAACGATGGCTTCCAACGATTACGGCAAAATGTATAAGTTTTGTCGGAAACGATGTTGGTGGTACACAATTTCGCGACAAAGTTAATGAAGAGGAGAT
>JAJQAI010000034.1 GCA_021203915.1 Prevotella sp.
AATCTGAGCTTCGTGTCCAGCTCTAACAGATAGATAAAGCCATTCCATAACAGGCTTAATAGCATTACGGAAGCGAGGAGCCCAATCAAGTGCACCACGTTGTGCGGTTGTTGAACAGTTAGCATACATCCAATCCATACCCTTTGCGCCAAAGAGTGGCCCTAGGCTTTGTGTGAGCTCTTCAATTGTCTCATTGAAAGCCTCAGATGGTGAATGACCATGCTCGCGTAACACCTGATACTGTGCCTCAAGAAGTCCTTCAATAGCACCCATTAGGGAACCACGCTCACCTGTTAAGTCACTAGTAGCCTCACGTTCAAAAGTAGTCTTAAACAAATAGCCAGCACCAATACCTATACCAAAGGCGATGGTACGATCCTCTGCTTTTCCGGTAGCATCTTGATAAACTGCATAAGAACAGTTAAGTCCCCTACCCTCACAGAACATTGTACGCAATGATGTTCCAGAGCCTTTAGGAGCAACCATTATAACATCAACATCTTCTGGAGGAACAACACCTGTACGATCATTCCAATTAATTGCAAAGCCATGTGAGAAATAAAGAGCTTTACCCTTTGTTAAGTATGGCTTAACCTTAGGCCATATCTGCATCTGTCCAGCATCGGAGAGTAGCATACATACGATAGTACCCTTTTGAGCAGCCTCTTCAATAGAGAAGAGTGTCTTTCCTGGTACCCAACCATCAGCTACAGCCTTTTCGTAAGTTTTTCCCTCACGCTGACCTACAATAACGTTAAACCCATTGTCACGGAGATTGCAAGCCTGTCCTGGGCCTTGGATTCCATATCCAAGAATCGCAATAGTCTCATTAGAGAGCACCTCACGTGCCTTTTCTAATGAAAACTCCTTGTTGGTGACTACTGTTTCCATCACGCCACCGAAATTCATTTCTGCCATATACGTTTTTAATTTAAACGCTGCTTACTTAAAGTTAAGCAACGGATTATTACTAAACTTTTGTGGATTTATAGTCCCTATTCAAGAGACTTTAAAGAAATAATCCACTCCATCACCTACACGAGATAACAGCTAAGTCCTTTAAAAGTATACAATATCGAAGCGCAAAGTTATAAAAATTATCACGAAATAAGCAAAATTTTCTTTAATTCATTTGCCTATATATCGATTTGGCTCCAAATAGTAAGAAAAGGGTACTTAGAATTTCTTTAAATTAAGTCTAAGCGTTGGACCTTGTAAAATCATTCTAGAGGATGTTAACACCTCTATATTATAGGTAACATCCGTGGATTCAACACCAAAAGGTATGAGATAATCAATTTCTGTTATAGGAACATCACCACTTTCACGATTATATAGATAGGGCTCATAAAGTCTTAAGGTCCTATCAACCTTATCGAAGCGGAAAAGCACACTTGGGTATTTGCCCGACTTATCATCAAGCTCAAGAAGTTTAAACTCAAAAGACCAATATATCATATCACCGCTTAAATCCTTAGTCCCAGACGTAGATAAGGTGTCAACGGAAACTAAATGCCACATACCATCTAACTTCCCATTATGCGAGGTTTCAGTGCAGGAATAAAGCCCCACCATAATAATAGCCAAGCAAGCAACAAGGGTATAACGAGTGATTTTTTTCATAAAACGTCTTCTAGTTTAAAAAATTCCTGCCTTAGCAATTGAGAGTTGAAAGCCATAACTATTACCTAAAATAGCTCCAAAGTCCATTCCATAACCAAGCTTTACGCTCCATCCATTAAGAGGCTTAAAATCAAAGTCGTATCTACCTTCAATAAGGAAACTTACATCGTGATGTTTCTTTAAATAAGGCTCATCATAAGTACCTAGTCCTTCTTGATAAGTTACTAAAGCTCTATAGGTGAAATCTCCCCAGGGATGGCCATCAAAACCTAGGTGTAGAGCCATAAAACGATTATCTTTTACACTTATAGTTCCATCGGTATTATAAATAGGAGAACGGTATAGCGGATTACCCATTACCTGTCCCCAATGTTGCCAACCTGTATATATAGAATGATTATAGTAATTATCTTTACCTCCTATATGATCAGATATTGTCTCAGTATGGTCGTGATATATCGGGCCACTTTGATATTTGGTATATAAGTACTCAAAAACAATATCGTTAATCCAACGAGCCGACCTTAAATTAAGCTCAGCACCTAGCATCATATCCTTAGCACTATAAAGGACATAATGATGTCGCTTTTTTTCATTCCACTCTTCCCCACTCCCGTAGCCATCGTAATCAAGAGCAAACATAGCAGAATGATCTTCAAAGAACTTATCGCCATAAATACCTATTGACCATTCATCATAGTCTAAATTTAGCCTAATAAGCCAACTACCTAGTTGGTCACCTTGGGCATTCTGATAGGTAGTTTCACCTACATCTGAGCCACCGAAAGTAAGGGCATTAAAGTACGCCTTAAAGCCACGTTCACCTCTTATTTCTGTCATTCCACCCTCGCCATCAGGCACATAGGCTGTACCTCCAAAAAGTGAAGCTGCCTCAACACCTAATATTATAGAAAAGGGGCAAAATTTTTCCTGGTTGCCAATTTTTAAGTAAGCAGCCTTACTATGATAAAGAACATCATCAGCGTAGCGTGACTCTTTTGAAGTAACATCATGTTGCCAACCATCGTCTGTCATACGTCCATAAGCGATATGACCTTTTAAGTGTATCCATCCATGAGCAAAAGGTAAAGTCCAATACTCCGGCAGAGCTAGACGCACCTGTGGTACAGGGCGAGCATTTATTCCTAAGGTTTGAGATCCACTACTTAGGAAATTATTCTTTAACTCCATTGGCCACTCTTTACTTCCAATGGATATTGCTCCATGAAGCCAACGCCCTTCTACAAAGGCTTGTTGAACAACAAAATTACTGGTAAAATTATAAGGAACAGCTAAATCTACTCCATAACCCAAGCCCCAGCGACGCAAGGAATCGGATTTTAATGGACGAATAACACTAGCTCTAAGATAGCCATTCCCCTCTTTTAAAGAACTTAAACCATAACGATTAGCGTTTAGCCAAAGAGGTGTTTGACCTTCAGAAAAAGTAGAAGCGGCTTCTACCCTATAAGATATATCC
>JAJQAI010000022.1 GCA_021203915.1 Prevotella sp.
GTACTAGCACAGCTTTTCTCTCTTGTAGTGATGATGAAAAGGATAATGATTTTTTATCTTTCGGTGAGCAAACAGAGAGTCAATATACTCCAAGCGAGGTAGAAATCACTCCATACGATGGACGCCTAGCTAGTGATATAGATCAAGATATTGTAGGGACCGATGAGGATTTATATTGGGAAGTAAATTCATTTCAAGACGAAGTGAAGGTTACTTTTTTAGGCGAAACAGCAACTATAGAAAAATCGAACGAGGACATTCTATGCTATATTGATGGAGCATATGTTACAGTTGATTTTCAATCTAACTCAGTAAAAAATGTAAAAATCATCGCTTCGGGTAGTAGCGAGGACGGACAGTTAAAGATTTATGGTGATAAAAAGTTTATGCTTTCTCTTAATGGTTTGGACTTAACATGTTTAAAAGGCCCTGCCATTAACGACCAATGCAAAAAAAGAGTTTTTGTTCATCTTGAAGCTGGAACATCAAATTATCTTACCGATACTTCTTCATATTCTACTGAGCCTTATTATCTTGATGGATCAACTGAGAATGATGAAGACCGTAAGGGTTGTTTCTTTAGTGAAGGTAATATGATTTATAGTGGCTCCGGAGCTTTGATTGTAGAAGGCAAACAAAAACATGGAATTGCAACAGATGGTTATTTCTTTATGCGTCCTGGCGTTACCATCGTTGTTAATGCTGCTGCCAAGAACTGTATCCATGTAAAAGGTGATAGTGATGAAAATAAAGGAATTTATATCCTAGGAGGTTTGATATATGCTAGTAATTCTTCTATTACTGGAAAATGTTTAAAAACAGATGAAGATGTTGAAATCTTAGGTGGCGAATTTTACCTATACACCTCAGGTGATTCAGAATATGATGCATCGGAAGATGATACATCTTCTGCCTCGGGCATTAAAACCGATGGAGATATTATTATATCCGGTGGTACTATTCAAGTTCAAAGTACTGGCGAAGGAGGTAAGGGCCTTTCTTCAGATGGACGGATTATTGTTAATGATGGTCAAATAGATGTTACAACATCAGGAGGTAAATTTATTTATACATCGGACCTTACATCTTCACCCAAAGGTATTAAGGCCGATGGTGATATAGAAATTAATGGAGGCAAAATAAATATTTCTGCCGTTGGAAAAAATGAAGGTGCAGAAGGTTTAGAAAGCAAAGGAAATCTTACCATAAATGGTGGTGATATTTATATATATGCATATGATGATGCACTTAATGCCAAATATAGCGTTACGATTAATTCAGGACGTTTGTTCTGCTATTCTGTTGACAACGATGGTATTGATTCAAATGGAACTCTTACCATAAACGGTGGATTAGTTATTGCCTCAGGAACAACCTCTCCAGAAGAAGGTCTTGATTGCGATAATAGTAATGATTTCCTTATAACAGGAGGTACGATTATTGGTACTGGTGGTGCGGCAATTTCCCCTTCACAAAAATCAACTCAACGTGTAGTTCTATATAGTGGTTTTAAAGCTACTTCGGGGAATATAATCTCTATTTTAGATAGTAATTCTAATCCTATAATGGCTTATGAACTTCCTAGAGGAATGAATTCTATGTCGCTTTTGTTTTCCTCACCAGATTTGGTAGATGGTACATATACCATTTCTTCGGGAGGTACTATAAGTAGCTATACTGATTATTGGAATGGATGGTATGAAGGCGGAAAAATCTCCTCTGGAAGCACATTAACTACGTTTACCTCTAGCAATATAGTTACTACGGTTGGCTCAAGTGGATCTATCGGCGGAACAACTCCCGGAGGTAATACTGGTGGTGCAATCCCAGGCGGAAATAATAATCCAGGAGGGATATTCCCAGGTGGAAGATAAAACTTTTTTCATAATGAAGCAGGAAATCATAATCTCAAAGAATCTTAAAGAAGAAATTCTCTTTTCGATTAATAAGAAGAATTACGATAAAGTATTTGTACTAGTTGACTCTAATACTAAACAAAAGTGTCTACCTATAATTCTTCCTCTTAATATACCCCAAATAAACAAAGAGAATGTAATTGAAATAAGCCCTTCGGACAGTAGTAAAAACCTTGACTCGCTTTCTTTTGTTTGGCAAGCGCTCTCTAAAGGAGGTGCTTCAAGGCACTCCCTACTTATTAACCTAGGTGGCGGAATGGTAACCGACCTAGGTGGCTTTGCTGCTTCTACATTTAAGCGTGGTATAGATTTTATTAATATTCCAACAACCTTACTTGCAATGGTAGATGCTTCTGTTGGTGGGAAGACCGGTATTAATTTTTTGGGCCTAAAAAATGAGATTGGTGTATTTCAAGATGCTCTTTCGGTAATTATCAATACAGAATTCCTTAAAACACTTGATGAAGAGAATCTAAGATCCGGTTATGCTGAAATGCTTAAGCATGGACTAATAAAAAGCGAAGATATTTGGCGTGAACTTTTAAACTTTGATATCTTTAATCCTGATTTTTCCCTTCTTCAAGATATGGTAAGAAAGAGCATAGGGGTAAAAGAAGAAATTGTTGAGGCTGACCCACGTGAAGGGGGCCTTCGTAAAGCACTTAATTTTGGTCATACCTTTGGTCATAGTTTTGAGTCTTTATCGCTTGAAAATAGTAACCCACTACCCCATGGATATGCCGTTGCTTTTGGAATGATTTCAGAACTTTACTTAAGTCATATTAAAACAGGTTTTCCTCTTAAAGAAATGCGACAGACAATCAATTTTATTAAGCAAACATACGGAGAGTTTAACTTTACGTGCGATGATTATGAAAAACTTCTAAAGTTTATGACTCACGATAAGAAGAACTCTTCGGGACAAATAAATTTCACCCTACTTGGTAAAATAGGTGATATTAAAATAAATCAAGTTTGTTTAAAGGAGGAAATCCTCGAGGCTCTTGATTTCTTAAGGGAGGGCGCTTGTTAAGAAAAAATCCCTTCTCTTTGAAGAAGTCCCTCCATTGGATTTTCTAGGATTTTTATGGTCTTATAGCCTTCTATAGAGGCTACCTTTAAAAATAAGTCTTTATAATAATAAGCAATACTGCCAAT
>JAJQAI010000225.1 GCA_021203915.1 Prevotella sp.
CTTAATATCAGTACCATTAAGAATAGCGTTTTCTGTGCCTAAAAATGGCTCATGCTGAACAAGTTGGAAACCACGGCTATGAAAGACAAGCGTATATCCAGCAATGCCGGTCTCAGCGTGGTATGCTTGAGCAAAGCCTCCATCGATGACCATAAGCTTACCACCGGCCTTAATTGGATTCTCTCCACTTGCTGCATGAACGGGTACGTGACCATTAATGATATGACGATTTGTCCCACTCACACCATAGGCATCTAAAATTGCATCACACACCTTTGGATCCTCACGCAAGTTGAAATAACTTCCCTTTTCTTCCTTAAAAGTCTTTTTATCAGTAAGGAAATATCTTTCAAAGGTGGCCATTTTGGATTTATCAAAAAGTATGGAGTCCTTTCCGCACCATAGGTATAGGAAATAATCTATTGCAAAGTCTTTTTCACTTTGCTCTGAGTCGTATTGGAAGGCACTTCTTATGGTCTGCTCTACCCTATCCATAAGTTCTCTACCTTTATACTTTTTACCCCCGTATAGCTCTACATCCTTTAGACTTCCATCCCTATTTAGAGGAACTGAAGCATGGAAAAGAAGGTTATCATTCATTATCGTATAAAGAGCTCCATGACGAAGTAGCAAACGAATATGCTTGTGAAGTTTTTCATTAACTGTAAAACTATGGCGAAGTTTATCCATTAAGGCCTTTTCCTCTATGGTTAGTTTACATGGATCATTAGGGTCAATAGTCGAAAACCGGCAGGTCTTCATTTTATAAGCCTCACCATCTATAGTGCATGTTCCATTCAAATAATCAATCTTTTCGAGTAAGATACGATCATCCATTCCCCACTCTGGATGCTTACGAATTATGGCAGCCTCCACTTTAAGTTGCAAAACGGTTATAGCCTTATGCATCATGGCCGTTAAGCGAATTGTTTTTTCATCATCCTCGGATGTATTTTCATCAATTCTGGGCATAAATGCAGAACAAGGATCTTCAGCATATTGTTCCATAGCAAAGGTTGCCAGTGGTACTAGATTAATACCATAGCCTTCCTCTATTGTAGCGTGATTACCATAACGAAGGGATAAACGGATTACATTGCAAATGCAGGCATCATTGCCAGCACAAGCACCCATCCAAAGTATATCGTGGTTGCCCCACTGAATATCCCATGTATGGTAGCCTTCAAGTAAATCCATTATTAGGTGAGCTCCTGGTCCACGGTCATATATATCTCCTAAAATATGTAGATGATCAATAGCTAAGGTTTGTATAACGTGAGCCATAGCTATAATAAAATCATCTGCTCTACCAGTAGTTATGATTGTTTCAATAATAACATTTACATATGCTGCCTTGTTGACATCTTCTGTGCTTTCATGAAGAAGCTCTTGAATAATATAAGAGAACTCCACGGGTAGTGATTTATGAACCTTTGAACGGGTGTACTTACTAGAGACATTGCGACAAACCCTAACTAATTGATGGATAGTAATATTATACCAATCAACGATTTCCTCTTCCTGCGACTTAACTAGCTCAAGCTTTTCTTCTGGATAATATATTAAGGTACAAAGTTCTTTTTTCTCCGATTCTCTAATCTCATTACCAAAGATTTCATTCACCTTTCTTTTAATATTACCTGAAGCATTCTTAAGCACATGCTGGAAAGACTTATACTCTCCATGAAGGTCAGCTAAAAAATGCTCTGTACCTTTTGGTAAGTTAAGTATTGCTTGAAAATTAATTATCTCAGCACTAGCATCAGCTATTGTTGGAAAGTTTTGGGATAGTAGGCTTAAATAGCGCATATCCCTTTCTATATTTTCATGAGTGATTTTCATTGTATGTCGAGTTGATATAATTTTTTTCTTAATTTTCTAGTTCCTTTATCATCAAGTGGTTCTAAGAACATAAAGCCCGTTTCAAGTCCATAACGCTCTTTAAGAAGATAAAAAATACGAGAGACTTTTTTACTTAGCTTAAGTTTAGACATTATATAGATAAGAACATCCTCATCATAATCTTCAAGACGCAGCTTTCTATATATTGTAACAAAGTCTGAGCGATGAAGTTCCTCCCTTTTTAACTTTTCAAAGATACCTAAAAAAAGTAAACTAAGCTCTCTTTCTTTATCTTTAATATGCTTACTAGATAAAATTTTTGTGGCTTTAGAATTTTTCTTTTTTTTCTCACCATCTATTTTCATACTAGGGAAACGCTCAATCCTATCAATGCCAAGCCTCAAGGAGTATTCTAAGCCATTTGCGCCTGCACCGGCTAGTACATAGTCATAAATGCCTTCGTCTTTAGAGTGAAGAAAGATTCGCCGCCAAGAATCGCTCCCGGCTTCTTGTAAAATATCTTTTTCTTCTTTAGTTAAGGACTTACGAAAATCTTTTTCGGTCATGCCCTGAGAAAGTAGTGCATCCTCAAGATGTCTTTCCTCCTCAGTCATACCCATAAAGGGGTGAGAATCTAAAACTTTTCTATATAGAGTGATAAGCTCCTTTGACATGTCTTCCACCTCAAATTCAGAAGTAATGTCAAATCTATTTATAGTAACAATACGTAAAGATGTGGCATCTAAAGAAGATTTTCCTTTACGGAAGCTCTCTAAAGTTTTTTCTTCTTGAGAAGTTGTAGCATGAAGGGCGTTTGCTTTTCTTAGCATAAAGCGTTGATAAAGAAAAAGTTTTGGCAATTTCTCTATATAGTAACGTCTTAAGATATGCCAAGGCTCAAGCCTTTTATCAACGGTTATAACTACGGGGATTTTTTCTTTTATACACTCCCTCATAAAGGAGTGAGCCATCCCACTCCAACAAGCGTGAATATGTACAATATCTGGATTTATACGCTTAAGCCTAGAAGAAAAGGTTCTACCACGCCCTTTTATTAGGGTTTTAATTATAGAATATTTATAAGTCGTTATACCTCCTTTATCGCTAAGCTTTGTAGGAGCTAAAAGGTGCACTTCTTCCTCCATGGCCATAGTTTTAAGAAGTTTTAGCTTATATTGTTCCATATAAGCCTCATCCCCTAAAATACTAGGTATGAAATGCA
>JAJQAI010000048.1 GCA_021203915.1 Prevotella sp.
CATAAAAGGGAAAAAATATTTGAATTCTCCATATAAGTACTATTTTGCTGACTTAGGACTAAGAAATGCTTGCATTAATTTTAAACAAGCAGATAAAGGACATTTACTAGAAAATCTTATTTATAATGAACTCAGAATTAGAGGTTTCAATGTAGATGTAGGTGTTATTCCAATTGTAGAAAGGAATATGGATTCAAGACAGCAACGCACCACACTGGAGGTGGATTTTGTTTGCAACCTAGGTTCTCGCCGATATTATATTCAATCAACTTTTTCAATGTCCTCTGAAGATGTTAGAAAAAGAGAATTTTTATCATTAAGAAAGGTAAGGGATTCTTTCAAGAAGATTATCATAACTCAAGAGGAATGTCCCATAACAAGAGACTTTTTTGGAATAACAACTATGAGTATCTATGATTTCTTATTGAAAGAAAATTCTTTAGAGCTCTAAAGGGTACAAGAAAATTGCGTGTAAATTTTTTAGTCAAGTTTATATACCTCAGAGCCTGCTAAAAGGAAACAACCAATACCAAAGTCTTCAAAATCAGGAACAGTATCAAAGGTTGTGGGTTGACTATCCTTTGGTTCTTTTCCTGTACCTTGTACATAACCAAGCATGCCATCATCGTGTATGGAATCTTTTACGATAGCATTCCAAGCCTTAAGAAGTATGGGTAGGTATTCATCTCTATCCAGTATACCATTTCTAACACCCCAGGCCATACCATAGACAAATAGTGAGGTACCACTAGTTTCTTTGCCTCCGAAATTATTTTCGTCATGAAGACTTGCATTGAAAAAACCATCACTTCTTTGACAATTTTTAAGAGCTTTGCTCATAGCAAGGAAGTCATTAATATAGTCTAAACGATGTTTTTCGTTCTCTGGTATTTCATTAAGTATGCGAACAAGTGCGGCATAAACCCAACCATTTCCTCTGCTCCAAAAACAATCCTTTCCGTTAGGCTCTTTGTATGGAGGGTCAAAGTCTTGGTCTCTCCACCAAAGTCCTTCTTTTTGGTTGAACATACCATTTTCTCCATGATGATTGCGGGTGTATTCATACATATCCCACATTTTGTCAAAATACTTTTGTTCACCTAAAGTGGCTCCTAATTTAGCGAAGACGGGCATTCCCATTTGAATAGCGTCAATCCACCACCAATCGTTTACCTGAGGTGTAGCAACCATCATATCAATATTTGTCTTTGCATTTTGAATCATCTTCCATTCTCTTGAAAGACGATACATGTCGATATATGTTTGGCTGCAGCAATAATCGTCGGCATGACGTGTAGTATTCCCATTTCTAGGTTTCCAAGAATGAGCCTCTCCCCAATCATATGTATACTTATAATATTCGTCTTTAGGGCAAATCTCATAGAGCGCCATTAAACCCTCATAGTATACGCCACGTGTCCATAGATTACTAGAACGTTCTTTCTTTACAAATGTTGGTGCTCCTGGGTCAGGCCATTTAGTCATAAAATATTGATTTACCTTGATAAGAGCATCAAGTGTTTCTTGTCTTTCTGGAATCTCTTGAGAGAAAGCTAGGGTAGCACTAAATATTAATATGAATGTAGCTACAAGTAGTTTATAGTTTTTCATCTTGGAAATATTTTTAGATGATGCAAAAATAACAAATTTTTCAAGTTCTAAGGCATTTGAAAAAGCATAAATTGCTGCGATTTAGTTGAAATCCGCCCCATATCCAGTCAACAGAGATGGTTTTTAGTCTTTCGTCCGCCCCAAATACGGTCACCTTAAAAAATAAAGCTAAAGTTACCACCAATCCTTGAAAAATATTTACCTTTGCTTGAGTGACCGACCGCTAAAGGTTTCCTTTCGGGCTACGCCCTTAAGTCAGCGTATTTAAAGTTTATACCATCTAAATATGTATCTCATTAAATTTCTTTACATCTTTACTATAGCTTTTATATTGGGATTTTTGCCTCTTTCTGCCCAACAATATGAAAAGCAAAGTGAAAAGACTGAAAAACAAAATGTTGATTTTTCTACGTTTTCAAAGGACAGTAAAAAACTTTTCAACTTTTCTTGGCGCTTTTGTTTAGGTAATCCAGATGGCGCTTTCCTTAAAGATTTTGATGATTCTTCTTGGAGAGAGCTAGATTTACCCCATGATTTTCAGTTTGAACAACCTTGGAATGAAGAATCAGGAGGCGCTAGAGGTTTTAAACCAATGTGTGAGGGTTGGTATAGAAAGTCGTTTTTTGTAGATAAGTCTTTAGAAGGTAAGGAAGTTCTGCTTGATTTTGGTGGTATTATGTATTACTCTGATGTCTATGTAAATGGGGAAAAAGTTGCTTCCTCTGAATATGGTTACGTAGGCTTTGAAACCGATATAAGTAAATACCTTGACTATGGAAAAGATAATTTGGTTGCAGTATATGCAAATTCAGGTAAGGTAAAGGGGAGTAGGTGGTATACAGGTGCTGGGCTATTCCGTGATGTTTATTTAAAAATTCAAAATCCTACGCATATAGGTCGACATGGTGTATTCGTTTCAACTCCTAATGTATCTACTAATGAAGCTGAAGTAGAGCTTGAGGTGGATGTGTGGGGCTTTAAAAAACATAATACTTTAGTTAAAGCTACAATACTAGATTCCGACGGAAAAGTCGTAGCCCAAACTAAGGATACTATGAATCAATTAACCAAGCACGTTCATGATGAAAAACAATTACCACTTATGAGGGTATCTTCACCCAAACTTTGGGATTTAGATTCTCCTTATCTTTATACTGCAAATGTTGAGATTTGGGCTGATTCTATTTTGGTGGATAAAAAAAGTGAGAAATTTGGAATTCGCAAGCTTGAATATTCAAAAGACTTTGGATTTAAGCTAAATGGTAAGAAAGTATTCCTTAAAGGTGTGGCTAACCATCACGACTTAGGAGCTTTAGGCGCTGCAGCCTTTGATAGGGCTGTAGAACGTCAACTTAAGCAAATGAAAGAGTATGGATTTAACTCAATAAGATGTAGTCATAACCATTATAGTGAGAGCTTAAACAAACTGTCAGATTCTATGGGTATTCTAGT
>JAJQAI010000211.1 GCA_021203915.1 Prevotella sp.
ATATTATTGTATAGAATTATTGATTTTGATAGCAATAACTAAAATATCACTATATGGCTGACTTTTTAGAAGTAAAAGAATTAGAAAATGTTGTAGTACGTTTTTCTGGTGATTCTGGTGATGGTATGCAACTAGCTGGAAGCATTTTTTCAACCATTTCGGCAACAATCGGTAATGGTATATCCACATTCCCTGATTATCCCGCAGACATACGTGCTCCACAAGGTTCTCTAACCGGTGTTTCTGGGTTCCAAGTTCATATTGGAGAAGGTAGGGTTTATACTCCTGGTGACCTTTGTGATGTGCTCGTTGCCATGAACGCAGCCGCCTTAAAAACTCAGTATAGGTATGCTAAGCCTGGGGCAACAATTATAATTGACTTAGACTCATTTACAGAAAAGGACCTTGAAAAGGCCCAATTCAAGAGCGCTGATTACCTTGAAGAAATGGGTATTGACCCCGATAGAGTGGTTGCATGCCCTATGACCAAAATGGTTAAAGATTGTCTTAAGGATAGTGGTCTAGATAATAAGGCTATCCTTAAATGCCGTAATATGTTCGCCCTTGGCCTTGTTTGTTGGCTCTTTAATCGTGATTTAAACTTAGTATCCAATTTCCTTAATGAAAAGTTTTCACGAAAGCCTGAAATAGCCGAGAGTAATATTAAGGTAGTAAACGCTGGTTATGACTATGGTCACAATACACATGCAAATGTACCTGCAACCTATCGCATAGAGTCTAAAACCAAGGTTAAAGGAATCTATATGGATATCACTGGCAATAAGGCTACTGCTTATGGTCTAATTGCAGCAGCAGAAAAAGCAGGACTTAAGCTTTATTTGGGCTCATATCCTATAACTCCAGCTACTGACATACTTCATGAACTTTCCAAACATAAGTCATGTGGTGTCATTACCGTTCAATGCGAGGATGAAATATCTGGTTGTGCAAGCGCCCTAGGAGCATCTTTTGCAGGAGCTCTTGCTGCAACATCTACTTCCGGGCCTGGCATTTGCTTAAAGAGTGAAGCAATGAATCTAGCTGTAATTGATGAGTTGCCACTTGTAATAATCGATGTACAACGTGGTGGACCATCAACAGGCTTACCAACGAAAAGTGAGCAGACCGATTTACTCCAAGTACTTTTTGGACGCAATGGTGAATCTCCTATGCCAGTAATTGCTGCACTTAGTCCTACTGACTGTTTTGATTCAGTATATATGGCCGCTAAAATCGCCCTTGAACACCTCACTCCTGTGGTGCTACTTACAGATGGTTTTGTTGCAAATGGCTCCTCTGCATGGAAACTACCTACTATGGACGAGCTTATAGATATACACCCCCATTATGCAACTATAGAGCAAAAGGATAGTTATTCACCATATTACCGTGATGAAAATGGTGTTAGATATTGGGCCATACCTGGTCAAGAAGGCTACTCTCATATTTTAGGTGGTTTGGAAAAGGATGGCACTACCGGTGCTATATCAACAGATCCTGAAAACCATGACAAAATGTGCCGCCTAAGAAAAGAGAAAGTATCACGCATAGAAGTTCCAGATGTAGAGGTTTATGGAGATAAAGATGATGCTGACCTACTTATAGTTGGATTCGGGGGAACTTTTGGACATTTATATTCTGCTATGGATGTGTTAAGGAAAGAAGGCAAAAAAGTTGCTCTTGCCCAATTCAAATATATAAATCCATTGCCAAAAAACACTTCACAGGTATTAACCAAATACCAAAAAGTCGTGGTTGCAGAACAAAACCTTGGTCAATTTGCCTCTTATCTACGTATGAAGGTAGATGGGTTAGTTCCATATCAATACAATGAAGTTAAGGGGCAGCCTTTCGTTGTAAGTGCGCTTGTGGAGGCATTTAAAAAATTGCTTTCATAAGATATACACTAAATTAGCATCCACTTTTTAAGATTTAAGAATTAATATTTTCTTTTCTATGGAATATACAGCACAAGATTATAAAAAAGGACAACCCCGTTGGTGTCCAGGTTGCGGAGATCACTTCTTTTTAGCCTCACTTCATAAAGCGATGGCTGAACTTGGTGTTCCACCATATAAAACAGCGGTAATCTCTGGTATAGGTTGCTCTAGCAGATTGCCTTACTACGTCAATACTTATGCAATGCAAACCATCCATGGTAGAGCAGCTTCCATTTCAACTGGTATAAAAGTTGCTAACCCAGAACTTGCAGTATGGCAAATTAGTGGAGATGGTGATGGGCTTGCAATTGGTGGTAACCATTTCATACATGCCTTAAGACGTAATGTTGACATTAACGTTATTCTGCTTAACAATCGTATTTATGGACTAACAAAAGGTCAATACTCACCAACTTCTCCAAGAGGATTTGTAAGCAAATCTTCTCCTTATGGAACGGTCGAAGACCCCTTCTTACCAGCAGAACTTTGTTTTGGTGCAAGAGGAAAATTCTTTGCCCGCGCGGTTGCTACTGACCAAGAGGGAACTGTTGAGATTTTAAAAGCCTCATACCTTCATAAAGGTGCTGCTGTTAATGAGATATTACAGAACTGTGTTATTTACAATAATGGTTGTTATGATCCTGTTTATAGTAAAGCCGGAAGAAAGAAAAACACCATTTACGTTCGTCATGGACAACCTCTTATTTTTGGAGAAAATGATGAGTTTGGTTTAATCCAGAATGGTTTTGGACTAAAGGTTGTAAAAATAGGAGAAAATGGTATCTCAAAAGATGATATTTTAGTTCATGATGCTCATTGTCAAGACAACACTCTGCAGCTTAAACTAGCCATGATGGATAATGAACATGGCTTTCCTATTGCCTTGGGTGTAATACGTGATGTTAAGGCTCCTACTTATGAAGCTTCTGTACATGCTCAGATAGAAGACATCAAGAGCAAAAAGAAATATCATAACTTTATGGAACTACTTCAAACCAATGATACTTGGGAAGTAAAATAATACATTTCAAGCCTTGTCACTTTGACCAAATATTTTTGTTTTTAAGTGACAAGGTTTTTTCTAACTCTTTGAATAAGAGAAAGAAATCCTACTTTTAAAC
>JAJQAI010000244.1 GCA_021203915.1 Prevotella sp.
AAGTTTTTTGCTAAGATTAAAAAAAAACTGTATTTTTGCACCGATTAAGAAAAAATCTAGTTCTTTAAGCTATGCTCAATTTAGATGAAATCTACAAAGCGCGATACGTACTAGGAAAAGTACTACGTCGAACAGATTTGGTTTATGCACAAAAACTCAATCCAGAAAGTGAGATTTACCTTAAACCAGAGAGCCTCCAAGTAACGGGATCTTTTAAAATTAGAGGTGCATACTATAAAATTTCTCAACTATCTGATGAAGAAAAATCCAAGGGAGTCGTAGCCTGCTCAGCAGGAAATCATGCTCAAGGAGTAGCTCTAGGTGCTACATCCCATGGTATAAAGTCTTTGATTTGCTTGCCTGAGGGTGCTCCTATAAGTAAGGTAGAAGCAACAAGACGTCTTGGAGCAGAAATTTGTTTAGTTCCAGGTGTTTATGACGATGCTTTTCAACGTGCAATAAAGCTCCGTGATGAACAAGGCTACACTTTTATACATCCATTTGAGGACGAACTTGTTATTGCTGGACAAGGAACAATAGGACTAGAATTACTTGAGCAACTTCCAGATATTGAAGCCGTTGTTGTACCAATAGGAGGAGGGGGACTTATCTCTGGTATTGCCTATGCGATGAAACAACTTAATCCAAAAATAAAGATTTTTGGTGTAGAAGCTTCTGGTGCTTCTGCAATGTATGAGAGTATTAAAGCTAAGAAAATCAAGACCTTGAGCCACATATCAACTGTTGCTGATGGTCTTTCGGTAAAAACACCAGGAGAGCTTACTTATAGTCTTTGCTCTAAATATGTGGACGATATAGCACTCGTTACAGAAGACGAAATTTGTGCTGCCATTCTTCGTTTAATTGAGGAAGAAAAGATGGTTGCCGAGGGAGCAGGAGCGGTTAGTGTTGCAGCAGTTATGTTCAACAAAGTACCAGTAAAAGGACTTAAGACCGTATGCTTAGTAAGCGGTGGTAATATAGATGTTACTATTTTAAATAGAGTTATTAACCGAGGACTAGAAAAAGGCGGAAGACTTTGCATGTTGACCATTGAACTTGAAGATAAGCCAGGGCAATTAATGCAAGTATCAAAGATAATAGCTGATTTAGGAGCTAATGTGGTAAGCGTTTATCACGAGCGTAGCGGAAGAGAAGATGACATTAATGCTTGCGAGCTAAGAATAAAGATGGAAACTCGTAATATGGAGCATGTCATTAAGATTCATGAAAAGTTCAAAGAGTTGGGCTTCATCTTAAGATAAACATAAAAAAAATCAAAGAAAATAGCGATGAAATCATTACATTCTCAGAACGCTCCAGGAGCGTTAGGCCCTTATAGTCAAGCAATCATTGCAGGAAAAGAGACTTTTCCTTCTGGTCAAACTATAGGTGGTTTTATATTTGCCTCAGGGCAGATACCTATAGACCCTAAGACCGGTGAGATAGTTCCAGGTGGCATAAAGGAGCAGACTCGGCAATCACTCATCAATCTGAGTAATGTCCTTAAAGAGGCAGGTATTGACCTTAGCCATGTGGTTAAAACGACTGTTTTTCTTTCTGATATGGATAACTTTGCAGCTATGAACGAGGTATACGCTACATTTTTTAGTGAGCCCTACCCTGCACGTTCAGCTGTTGCAGTAAAAACACTGCCAAAAGGAGCACTAGTTGAAATAGAAGTTATAGCTTCACTTAAGAAATAAGGTGGTTTTCCAAGATAAAAACCACAATAAAATACGGACGACCAAGATTCTCTTTAATTTTAGAGGTCTTGGTCGTCCTTATTTTATTACCTTAAAAAAAGGTTTATTGAGCTAGTTTACCATCAGAACCAAGCACATCGATAATCTTATGCTTGTACATTTCCTCCATTAGGTCACGAGCTGGACCACAATATTTACGTGGGTCAAACTCACCTGGTTTCTCAGCAAATACCTTGCGAACAGCAGCAGTAAATGCTAGACGTGAGTCAGAGTCAATGTTAATCTTACATACAGCGCTCTTTGCTGCTTTGCGGAGTTGTTCCTCTGGAATACCAATAGCGTCAGGAAGTTTACCACCGTGCTCGTTAATAATCTTTACGTATTCCTGTGGGACAGATGATGAGCCGTGAAGTACGATTGGGAATCCTGGAAGTTTCTCCATGACTGCATCTAGAACATCAAATGCAAGTGGAGGAGGAACTAGTAGGCCTGTCTTAGGATCACGTGTGCACTGCTCTGGCTTGAACTTATAAGCACCATGACTTGTACCTATAGATATAGCTAGTGAGTCAACACCAGTCTTAGTTACAAAGTCAATAACCTCTTCAGGCTTTGTGTAGTGAGAAACCTCAGATGCAACCTCGTCCTCAACACCAGCTAGAACGCCTAGCTCACCTTCAACTGTTACATCGAATTGATGTGCATATTCAACAACTTTCTTTGTAAGGGCTACATTATCATCATAAGGAAGAGAAGAACCATCAATCATTACTGATGAGAAGCCCATATCAACGCAACTCTTACAAAGTTCAAAGGTATCACCATGGTCAAGGTGAAGAACGATTTCAGGATGAGCGCAACCTAACTCCTTAGCATACTCTACAGCACCTTGTGCCATATAGCGAAGAAGTGTTTGATTGGCATACTGACGTGCGCCTTTTGATACTTGAATAATAACTGGAGACCTAAGCTCGGAGGAGGCCTTTACGATAGCCTGAAGCTGTTCCATGTTATTGAAATTGAATGCCGGAATGGCATAACCACCATTAATGGCCCGGCTAAACATTGCACGAGAGTTTACCAAGCCAAGTGTCTTGTAATCTACCATAATTGTAAAAAAATTTATGTTTTCAAAAAATTAGATTCAATCTTTCCCCGCAAAGATAATATTTTCTTTTGTCAAATCAAAGGATTAACAAAAGTTTTATTTTTCGTGATTGTTTAAACCATTAAAACCATAGTGTGACGAGGTAAACTCAATAAGAAAAAACACTTTTCTTTAAACCCAAATCGGTCATTAAGAAATTAGAGTGGTGGGAAAAATGGCAATTCAATCG
>JAJQAI010000128.1 GCA_021203915.1 Prevotella sp.
AAATATAGAAAATATCTTTATTTGGATTCTGGTCTTATGCTACGTATTTTAGATATGGAAATAGGGAGTACACGCCCATTAAAAGAACTTATATTGGCTGGGACCGCAGAGGAATTGGTAAACAAAGGAGCGTTAACAGAAATGGTTGCAGGTTGGGAAATTCTAAAAAGCAAGCCACATCGCATGCGACATGACATATATTATTGGGAGAACACTTCTAATGGTGCATCTGCAGAGGTAGACTATCTTACTTCAAAAGATATGCAAGTAATACCTATCGAGATTAAAGCAGGTGTAACAGGAAAAATGAAAAGCTTACGTTTGTTTATGCGTGGAAAACATCTTCTTTATGGAATGAGATGTTCTCTAGAGAATTTTGGAGTGCTAAAGTTTGTTGATAAAGATGATACACTTCACCCCAAGGAGCAAAAGTACATATACATACACCCGCTTTATTGTCTATCAACACTCGAAAAATCAAAAGAAATTGAAAGAGAATAGAATTCAATTTTTTTAAGATAGTGTGAAAAGAAATTCTAGAATTCCAAAGAAACTCTAAAGTTTACTTGTCTTCCGGTAAGATAATTTGGAACAGCGTACTGATTGTTGGTTACATCCGTTATCCAATAGTAAGAATTCACGTTGTTAATACCAAGTAGATTTAGACAATCAACACCAAGCCAAATATTCTTTAAGAATGCTCTTGGACGGTCCTCATTCTTAAGTGCACGATAACTCATACCAATGTCAACGCGCTTATAGGAAGGCGCACGGAAAGGTTGCTCGTCAAGACTTCTATGAGGAGCCCCAAAAGGCAGTCCATCGGCAAAAGCAAATTTAAGCGACATGCTCCAACGATCCGTACCAGGGAAATAGTCCGTAAAGAATAGATTAATAGCATAACGTTGATCAGTAGGTAGTGGTACGCTCTTACCATTGATATTAATCCTAGTATCCATTAGTGAGAACGTAATCCAAGAGTCTTTTCCCTCAACGAACTCTCCATAAAGTTTTAAATCAAGTCCTACGGCATGACCACTACATTGTTGACTAGCATCGTATACAATTTTCACATTATCAACTGTATATGGGACTAAATTTCCTAAAGCTTTGTAGTAGGCTTCAGCAGAGAACTTAAATGGTCTTATACCAACTTTAAATCTATAGTCATAGGCAGCTATAAACTGAAGGGAACGTTGACTCTTAATTTTGTCGTTTAGAGTTGCGTATGTTACGCCATTGATAGTTGTTGTATCACGTAGTTCTTTAAAGAAAGGAGCTTGGTAATAAAGCCCGGTAGCAAACCTAAATGTTACGTTATTATTGAAACTCGGAACGATAGCTATTGATACTCGAGGACTTACAATACTTTCTTTGTTGAAATTCCAATGGCTAAATCTTACACCATAGTTAAGAGTGAAAAACGTGTGCTCTCCACGACTGCTAAATTTCCAAGAATCTTGAATATAAGCCTCAATACGATTTGCCCTAAGAGAGTTTTTGGCATTAAGAGAATATATCATATTTAGATCTTGACCCGTGTGAGGAATACTATATCCACTAGAATCTCTCATTTCATACTCTTTGCTATTCTCTCTTATTCTTTCAATTCTATAAGTTACAGCAGCTTGGATGTCATGCTTGCTTATCTTATGGCCAAATGTAAGCTTTGCACTCTCAACTGTAGCTTTAAGATAGTTACGAGCATGTTCTAAGTAAGTACCCACGCCAAGGTTCTCGCTAGTTTCAGTTTCGGTTAACCAATATTGTCCCTGGATATCGTAAGTTTCGCTTTCATTAGTATGAAATGCAGATACGGCTAGCGACAACCAAGTCTTATCTCCAAAATGCCTTGTTAGGCTTAAGGAACCAAAATATGTGCGGAATAAATCTTTCTCTTTACCGTCAAAATATACTTTGAAGGATTTTACACTCTCTAGCGTTCCAAACTTTGTTTCTCGATCCTCGGGATAGAAATTGTAATGATTATCTGAGATATCTCCAATAAACTCAATTGCCCAACGTTTGTTAGGCTCAAAAGTTAGGTATGTCTGATAATCTAAGAAGTTAGGATAATATTCGCCTTTTGTATCTAGTGAACTAACCAAGGAGCGATTTGTTTTATATCTAATACCATTACTCCAAGTAAATCCTTTAACTCCAAAGCCAACATATGCACTTGCGCCTAAAAGACTTCCATCTAATTTCGCCTCAAATCCTTTAGGCTTTTTATATTTTATGCTAAGAGCAGAGGACATCTTATCGCCATACATCGCCTCAAAACCACCAGAGGAGAAAGCGATACTCTCAACCATATCAGCATTAATTATTGATAGACCCTCCTGTTGACCACTACGAACAAGGAATGGTCGATACACCTCAATTCCATTGATATATACACTATTTTCATCAAAATTTCCACCGCGTACGTTGTATTGAGAGGAAAGTTCGCTATGGGTTGAAACTCCTGCTTGTGTTTGAATAAGCTCCTCAACAGCATTACCTGTAACGCTAGGAGCGTTTTTCATATCTTCAATATCTAGTTGTTGAGTGCTAGAAGTTTGACGTTTCTGCTCTGTTATGGTAACCTCGCTTAACTCAGTATCGTCATAAAGGTCAACAATAAGGGTTTGGTTCCCCTTAGGATTTCTTAATACCCTAGTCTTAGTCCTATATCCGACCATGGAAAAGCGCACTACAACACTATCAGAAGAAAAAAGTTGTAGGGAATATTCTCCCTTAAGGTTTGTCATTGTCATCTTTCCTTGCTCAACCACAGATACTGTGGCGAATTCCAAAGGATTCATCTGAGCGTCTGTTACCTTTCCATGCAAAGTAAAAGACTGGGCTCTTACGTTAGAAACACATAAGAGCGCCAGTAGAAAGATTATGCAATAGAATTTTCTCGTCATCTCGAATATAACGAGATTTATCTTGTATTATTGCCTAAAAGAAAAGACCAACAAAAAAGAAGCAATAAAGCTAAAAGAAGAAGATTTTTCTTATTACAGGTGGCAATTACGAAATAGAAAGGAA
>JAJQAI010000064.1 GCA_021203915.1 Prevotella sp.
TTTTAAAGGTCATCCATAATGAAAAAAATTTTAGTTTTTTGCTTACTTGGCATTACGTTATCTATAAAGGCGCAGGGTTTTTCTCTACCCAAAAGTAGCGTTTCTTCAGATAGCTTATATAGCAAAGTTCTTGGTGCTTGGAGAGATTATACAATTTATCTACCAGAGAGTTATAAAAAAGACACTTTAAGATATTATCCCATCCTATATATGCTTCATGGATTAGGAGAAACTAATACCGCATGGTATGAACGTAGGAATTTTAAGGATGTTATGGACCTGCTTGTTTCTTCGGGCGAAGCTTCAGAGATGATTGTTGTTACCCCTAATGCAGGAGGTAATCCCGAGACCGCTTGGAGTGGCTATTTTAATATGCCTGAGTGGCCTTATCAAGATTTTTTCTTTTCAGAGTTTATACCTTTTATTGAGACGACCTATAGAGCTATAGGTGATAAAGCTCATCGTGCTATTACCGGACTTTCAATGGGAGGGGGTGGAGCAACTGCATACGCTCAAATGCATCCCGAGATGTTCTGCGCTTGTTATGCTATGAGCGGATTAATGGATGTTTCTAAAGATGATAAGACTATGCTAGAGAATCCCCAAACCAAGGTAGGATATATGCTACGTTCTGCTATGGAAAATAGTTGTGTGGATTTTGTGAAACTCTCAGATGAAGAAAAAAAAGAACTTCTTCGTGGGGTGAAATGGTTCGTTGATTGTGGTGATGACGATTTTCTTCTTAACTGTAACTTAGATTTTTTTCACGCAATGAAGGATGCTAAAATTCCACTTGAGTTACGTGTGCGTGATGGGGCCCACGTTCATGAGTATTGGCATTCAGCTCTTTATATATGCCTACCCTTTGTAACGCGTTGTTTTAAAGACTAAAGTTAAGAATGTAATTTTCTGTAACTTTTGGAAAATGCTTGGCTTCTAAAAGGTGGACCTTTTCTTCGATGTCTTCTATGGTATCAAAGGGAGATAATTCTACTTTGAACTGTGCAATAACCTCTCCCTTATCATATTCCTTATTGACAAGATGAATGGTTATTCCAGTCTCACTATCGTTAGCCTCTTTCACAGCCTCGTGAACATGTCGTCCGTACATTCCCTTGCCACTAAACTTAGGTAAGAGCGATGGATGTATGTTTATTATACGCCTTTCGTAGCGGTCAACTAAAAAGTCTGGTATTTTCAAAAGAAATCCAGCCAAAATGATGAAATCAATTTTATAGGCTTCAAGAAGAGGTAAAATTTTTTCTTGATTCTTTATCTCATCTAAGGTTAAAACTTTAGTTGGAATCCCATACTTTTCTACCCGTTTAATAACAAAAGCATCTATCTTATTGCTAAGAACAAGACTTACCTTTATTAAGTCGTGGGATAAAAAATGCTTAATAAGATTTTCTGAGTTTGTTCCACTGCCAGAGGCAAAAATAGCGATTGAACTTGGATGCTTAGTCTTCATCATCAAAATCAAAAAATTCTGGTTCCATAAAGGAATCAAGACTACGACGATCTTTCTTTGTAGGACGTCCTAAGCCTCGAGCTCTATTAACAAAACCACTTATACGACTCATTTCGAGCAGATGATATTGGTCTTGAGGTGTTACATTATTATATACCTCTGGAATAAGCTTGGCTCCCACTCGCTGCTCTATACATTTTAAAACTTCAAAGGAATATGTAACGGGAGGCTTTCTTACTTGAATCACCTCGCCAGGTTTAATTAGGTGTGAAGGTTTAACGCCTTGACCTAAGATCATTACCCTGCCATTCTTGCATGCAGCTGCAGCTATGGAGCGAGTCTTAAATATACGTGCTGCCCATAGCCATTTATCAATTCTGGCTACCTGTTGGAGGCTCGTGGTCATTCTTCTTGTGATTAAAATGATTCATGGTAAAGTCTAGGCCAGAAAGAACGAAACTTTTAATAACTTCTACAGCAGCCTCAATAGTTGGTCTAAGAAGAGGTTCCTCTTCTGGGAAGAAATTACTTAGAACAAAATCAATTTGTGAACCCCTTGGAAAATCATTACCTATACCAATTCTAAGGCGGGCATATTGCTGCGTGCCAATAACGCTTTGTATGTTTCCGAGCCCATTATGTCCACCATTACTACCTTGTCCTTTTAAGCGAAAACTACCCAGTGGAAGTGCTAAATCATCTGAGATAACAAGAAGGTTTTCTATTTGGATATTTTCCTTATTCATCCAATACCTTACAGCATTACCACTTAGGTTCATAAATGTGGTTGGCTTAAGAAGGAAAACTTTTCTGCCTTTAATCGTAGTATCAGCTATAAAACCATATCGACGGTCAGCAAAAACAATATTGGATGCTTTTGCAAAAGCATCCAATACCATGAAGCCCGCATTATGACGGGTATTTGCGTACTCGTCACCAGGATTACCTAAGCCAACGATTAAGTACTTGTTCATTTATGGGTTGAAGATTTCCTTTTCTTTGGAAATCATTATTCAGTTGCGCTTTCTTCACCTGATCCCTCTAGGCTCTGCATTGTTGACTTTCTTGTTGCCTTTATTGAGCAAACAACAACTTCTTTGCTAGTTGCCATTTCGAGTCCTTCGAATTTAAGCTCGCCAACTTTTATGCTCTTACCTATGGTTAACTCAGTTACATCAATATCAAGTGTGGCAGGGATATCCTTGTACTTAGCCTTAACATCAACTTTGCGTACAGAAAGATTCATACGACCACCATCACGAATACCTTGTGCCAAACCGATAAGGTTTACAGGAATACCAACGGTAATAATTTTCTCTGGGGTAACCTCATAGAAGTCTACGTGCATAACGGTGTCTTTAACGGGATGAAATTGAATCTCCTTTAATATAGCCTTATGTGGCTCACCATCGATATCAAGGTTTACTAGGTATACATGAGGAGTAAATACTACCTTAACCATGTCTTTAGCTAAGCAGGTAAAGCCCATTGCTTTAGGATTGCCGTTTTCATCCTTTGCCTCTCCATACAAGTTGCATGGAACAAGGCCTTCTCTTCTAAGT
>JAJQAI010000049.1 GCA_021203915.1 Prevotella sp.
CTATATTACCATTTCTATCTACAATGGTATCCGAAGAAAATAGTATGTTATCTGGTATAAAGTTTATGGTATCACTCTTTAGAAAATAAGTGGTATTTAAAGGCTTTATTCTAAGACTTCCATTGGCTACTACCTGTCCTGTTAGATTGACATTACTAAGTGGTCCTGACACTCTAAGCCCCCCATCACCATAGGCTTGGACATCGTCCATAAAACTAGAGCAAAAACTTTCCAAAAAATCAAGATTAGTATGGACTGCCCCTATATCAAGGTTTATATACTTATCTTTTAAGGATACGTATCCATTTATTAGTGCTTGAGCATTATTCTCATCCTCAGCCTTGGCATGGATATCTATTTTTTTCTCATTATTATCCCAATTTACCTCGGCTAAGAGTTCGCCTAGAAGACCATCTTGAAATCTAAATTGGGTTATTTTTAAGTTAGATGTTAACTCCGGATTGTAAAATACGGATTTGACACATGCTTGTCCAGAGGCATAACCTTTAAACTCTACGGTGTGGAAGTTAATAAGGTTAAGGACATAGTTTACATCCACATCATTTAAATCTACTAAGATTGAGTCTTGAGAGCTCTTTGTTGCTTTACCTGAAATATTAACGTGTTGACGGTTATGTTCAATAGAGAAGTGATTCACCTTTAGAGTACCATCTTGATAGTTAATACTTGAGGGTCTCACCCTCCATAGGGTATCATTGACGGATATCTCTGAAGGATTTACTTGAAAATCTATAGCAGTTTCCCCTGTAAGAGAACGTGAAAATTGGGTTTCTAAATTTAACTCTCCCTTCATAGGCGTTGCTTGGTGATTGTCCCAACAAAGCTTAGAAATAAGCCTATCGTCAAATGCATTAAGATGAGTGGAAAAATCAAGGTTTTTTCCATCGTCCATTAACTTTCTTAAAAGAGCATCTACTCTTAAAGTATCGTTCACCGTTTTAGCGTTAAGAGAAAAATTCCTATATGGACTGCCATCGTAGGAAAAACTCTTAGAGGAAACGTCTAAATCTAAAAAGTCGTTTTCATCACTAATCTGCGCTAAAAGGGTTAGTGGAGAGTTTAAACTCAAGGGAACGTCAACCAGAGCATTTAGCCAATCTGTCTTACTTATAGTAGCTTCAATAGAAAAATTATTATTAGCTTTTCTTCCCCGAGGAACAAGTGAAGGAAGTTTGAAAGAAATGATGTTTGTAAAGCTATCCTTTATATCTTCTAGGCTATACTTACCAGTTATTTGAATCTGGCCAAAATCTCCAATGGCTGATAAATTATTTGGGTAAGCATCAACATGAAAGTTATCAAGATGGTAGCTATTTTCAAGGGAGTTCATTGAGAAATCTTTAACATCTAGACTTCCACTAAAATCTTGAAGGCCACTGCCTAAAAGAAGAGCCTCTCCCTCAATTTCAAAATCAAAAGTTGAGCCTTTCCATCTATCTGTAAGATTTAGGGCAGAGAGATTTAAATTTTTTACTTTAGCCGAGAGCGTTGACTTTTTATCCGTTGGGCGAGTGCTGATTATTCCGCTAAGACTAATCCAAGCATTTGGATCATCTAGGCTTAGTTCTCCTGAGAAAACATCATCGCTATATAGGCCGTTAATTCTAATATTGCTATAGGAGTATGCATTATAATCAAACCTTTGAATCTCTCCATCAAGATTAATATTCTTAAGTTTTCCTTTTTCTTGTTCACATTCAACATCTATAGTTGTAGAAAGTTGTCCAAAACTTTCATCATCTAAAAGCTTGTTTAGGCTGAGTCCTAAAGTTTCAATTTTAGCTGAGATGTTTTTCTGTTGCAAATTAAGCATTAATTTGGCAGAACCAATATCGGTATCAATCTCCCCATCAAGCATTGAAAAAGACTCTTTCTTAGAGATTAAACCATTATAACGTATATTGCCAAGACGCGTTAGAACCTCTGGAATATCGTATCCATCTATTCCAACATTGTTTAATCTACTTTTAAGATTTCCTAGATTACATGAAAGATGGCTAACATTAGCATTAAAATTCAAAGAAGAACCAATACCTGAAATCTCGCCATCGGCTATAAGTTTAATTGTGTTATCTTGGGCATTTAGATTAAGTCCTATAATATTTACGTAATCATATCCACCAGAAAACTTAGCTCCAATATCCATGCTAGAAGAAAAATCTCTTAGAATCGGAAAGAGCGAGGAGACATCCAAGAGTGTTATATGAGAAGCGCTTAATTCTCCCTCGTACCTTAAAGAACTCTTTTGAAGCACGCCCGCTTTAGATAACTCGTACTGAGCTGTTATCTTAGGTATAAAGATGCTAGTATTTGGAAGGCAAAGGTGAAAATCTATTAGACTTGCTTGGCTTTTATTTAACGATGCACTAAATGAGAGGTCCTTTAAAGAAATTCCGCTAGCTTCTGTCAGTGAAAGGCGTCTTAGAGAAACTTCAATACTATCTTTACTATAGCGGGGAACAGCTAGGTTCGCGCTAATATCCCTTACATCGAGATGGTCTAAAGAAAACTTATGATTTTCTTTTTCTTTATCTTTAAGGTCATATTTTAGAGCTCCATTTCTTATTATTAGCGAAGCAATCTTAAGTCTAAAGTTCGATTCTTTCGTATCATTATTTGAAGAAAGAGAATCTAGTAGGAATTGAAAGTTGGCTTTGGAGGATTCATCGTTTTTGTAAAAATTTCCATTAAAGCCAAATAGCTGAGCCGATGATATGTAAAGTTGCATATTTTTTATTAGCCCATAGTAATCGATTTTTGAAGCCACACGTGAGGCTTTAATCATAGGCTCTGAGGCTTGATCAAAAATTGTTACATCATCAATGATGATTCTATTAAGAAAACCAACGTTAATCTTTCCCAAGGAAACTTCTGTCCCGATTTCTTTTCCTATAGCCGAGGATACTTCCCGCCCAATCCATTTTTGCATAGAAGGGATGTTGACCATTATAATTATAAAGAGATAGATAATTATAATGCTCCAAACAAGATAGATAAAAAAC
>JAJQAI010000086.1 GCA_021203915.1 Prevotella sp.
AGCTAATACATATAATTTAGATTTTCTTACTTCACTTTTGGATTTATCTTCATCGGGAGTTAAAATACCATCGGGTATTGATGTAAATGGAAAATTTACCTTTATTGGGAATCATATCTCTGCCGATATGAAGGCAACTCATGATGGGGGAGGCCTTTCTGGAACGATTGATTTTGACCCTTCTTTAATGGCATATGAAGCTATATTGGATGTTGATAAATTTCCAATTGATCATTTTTTACCCTCTATGGGGCTTGGAGCACTTACAGCTAAGCTAAATGTTAAAGGTAGCGGTACAGATATTATGTCAACAAAGACCTCATTAACGGCTGAAGCTCAAGTTGAGAAGTTTAAATATGGAGAGTACAACTTAGATGGGATGAATTTTTCAGCTGGTATTTCTTCTGGCAAGGTTCAAGCCCAACTAAATAGTAACAATCCTCTTATTAAGGGTGGTGTCAATCTTGATGCATATGTTAGTAATAACATACTTAAATCCTCTTTGCTAGCCAATTTTGATCTTTTGGATTTATATGGTCTTAAGTTAATAGACGCTCCACTTAGCACTAGTTTCTCATGCCAAGTAGACCTTGATACTGACCTAAAGAGTATGCTAAAGGCTGATGGAGATATAAAGGATATTGCTATCTATGATTCCTCTAAGGTCTTCCGTCCCGAAGGACTAACCCTTGAAGCACTTGCTAAAAGGGATACTACCCACATACAACTTTCCTGTGGAGATTTTCAAGCAAGAGTAAATTCCCATGGAGGCATAAAAGATATTATTTCTCAGTCAAGTAATCTATCTAAGGATATGCTTTCAAGTATTAAGGCAAAGAAGATAGATGTTGCAAGCCTTAGAAAGAATATGCCACTTGCTGAGGTTTACCTTTCTACCGGAGAAGATAACCCACTTAGTCGTTTTATTCAAACCTCTGGTCTAACCTTTAAGGAAACAAAAATTGACCTAAAATCCTCACCCCAAACAGGACTTAATGGCTACGCCCACATTTATGGTCTAAATACTGGTGGAATGCAGCTAGATACCGTTCGCTTTAATATAGTTTCTGATAGCATTAAGTGTACTTATAATGGGCAAGTAAGAAATTCTCAGTATAACCCACAATATGTTTTTAATACGCTTTTCGATGGAAGTATCTTAGAAAATGGCTTATCTTTAAATGTAAAGTTTTATGATTCCGACGATGTTTTAGGAGCTAACCTTGGACTTCAAGCATTAATAGAGGATGAAGGACTAAGACTAAAAATGCTTTCTTCAAATACAGTGATTGCATATAAGAATTTCAGTGTCAATCAAGGCAATTACATCTTCCTTGGCTCTGACCGTAGAATATCAGCAGATTTAATGCTCAAGGCCGATGATGGAATGAGTATATCATTATCCTCTAATGACGAGGATACATCTGTATTACAAGATCTTACCCTTAAGCTTAATAAATTTGATTTAGAAAAACTTTTTTCTTCCATTCCATATATGCCTGACATAGCAGGTCTCTTAGATGGAGATGTGCACGTTGTTCAAACAGAGAATGATTTCTCACTTTCCTCTAAGCTATCTATAGCTAATATGTTATACGAGGGGTATAGTCTTGGAAATCTTGGGCTTAATTTTGTGTATGTTCCTAAGGAAGGAGATTCTCATGGCGTTGATGGTCAGCTAACAAGAAATGGTATTAAAGTAGCTGAAATTACTGGTAAGTATTTCTCTGATGGTACCAATTTGCTTGATGCAAAACTTAAGATGGATAGATTTCCAATGGCACTTGTCAATGGCTTTATTCCCGATAGGGTTGTATATTTAATTGGCTATGGTAATGGTGATATGGATGTTACAGGGACTCTATCTAGTCCAAAAGTTGATGGTGATTTAGTTCTTGACTCATGTTATTTAGCAAGTGCTCTTTATGGGGTAAATATGCGACTTGATAGTAACCCAATACATATATCGGGAAGTCGAATCAAATTTAACAACTATAAGATGTATGCAAGTAATAATACCCCGCTTACAGTTAATGGTGACTTTGATTTTACTTCGCTTGATGCAATGAGAATGAATCTTAAACTCTCAGCAACAAATCTTGAGGCTATAAACGCAAAAGAAAATCGTAAGAGTGTTGTTTATGGTAAGGCATATGTTGATTTCTATGCGACCTTATCTGGAATAGTTGATAATCTAAAAATGCAGGGACGCCTAGATGTTCTAGGTACAACCGATATGTCATATATTTTGCGTGATTCCCCACTAACTACTGATAATCAAATGGATGAACTCGTAAAATTCGTAAACTTTGAGGATTCCACCGAAACAGTAGTTAAACATAATCCAATATCTGGCTTTACTATGGACCTTACTATGAATATATCCCAAGGAGCTAGAGTGATGTGTTATTTAAATGCAGACCAATCTAATTATATAGACCTAATGGGCGGGGGAACCCTGCGTCTTCAGTACGATGAGGAAAGTGAGATAACACTTCGCGGGAAATACACCCTTGATAATGGAGAGATGAAATATTCCTTGCCGATTATACCTCTTAAAACCTTTACCATACAAGATGGAAGTTATATAGAGTTTACAGGTGATCCAATGAATCCAACACTTAATATAACAGCTACAGAGACAACAAATGCTAATGTTTCTTCAAGCGGAGGCGGAGAGAGAAATGTTACGTTCAATTGTGGCGTTGTTATTACCAAGACTCTTTCTGATATGGGTCTTGAGTTTACCTTAGATGCACCTGAGGATATGAGCATTCATAATGAACTGATGGAAATGGGAGCTGAACAAAGAGGAAAGATTGCCGTTACTATGTTAACAACTGGTATGTATCTAGCCGATGGCGAAACAGGAGCTTTCTCAATGAATAACGCTCTTTCTTCGTTTCTTCAGAGCGAGATAAATAATATAACGGGTAATGCTCTTCGCTCGCTTGATTTAAGCATTGGCTTTGATAGTGCTACTGATGCATCTGGCAACACCCATACGGACTATTCATT
>JAJQAI010000029.1 GCA_021203915.1 Prevotella sp.
TGGTATAGGTTAAAAGTGAATGAGTCATAGTTATCTATTATTACAATTCTCATATTTCCAGCTAAGTTTTAAATTTTTTCAGCTAGTGTTATGGCATTTCTTAGTGCACCTAGCTTGTTGTTTACTTCTTGAAGCTCATATTCCTCATTGCTACTAGCTACGATACCGCCACCTGCTTGGAACCATAATTCGCCCTCACGACTTACAAACGTGCGGATAGTAATGGCTTGGTTTAGTGAGCCATCAAGTCCTATAAAACCGATACAACCTCCGTATATTCCGCGATTATGAGGCTCATACTCGCTAATGAGTTGCATGGCTCTAACTTTTGGAGCACCAGATAGCGTGCCAGCGGGGAAGGTGTCTATAAATGCTTTAATAGGCATACGGCCCTCACGAAGTGTTCCGCTTACTCTGCTCACCAAGTGAATTACATGGCTATAATACTGCATGTCCTTATAAAAGTCCACTTTAACGTTTGAACAATTTCTGGATAAATCGTTTCTTGCTAGGTCTACAAGCATAACGTGTTCAGCATTCTCTTTGGGGTCGTTTCTTAAGTACTCAGCATTTTTTGCATCCTGCTCAACGTCGCCAGTTCTTTTTGTTGTACCGGCTATTGGATCAATATATGCTTTGTTTTTCTCTATTCTACAATGAGTCTCAGGAGATGAACCAAGTATGCGGAATCCTCCAAAATCGAAATAGAATAGATATGGGCTTGGATTAATGCTTCTTAAAGCTCTATACAGCATAAAGTCGTCACCCTCATAGTGTTGAATAAAACGACGGCTTAGAACTATTTGAAACACATCACCACGTAAACAGTGGGCTATTCCTTTTCTTATGTTAGCCTTATGCTCTTCGTCAGTTAGCGTGCTAGTAGTCTGGCCAACAGCTTTAAAGTCAAAAACCGAAACTCTTTGTTGGTTTATAATCTTTTCTAATTTTTCCAATTCATCTTCTTGGCCAGAGGAAAGCATCTCGATAAGAGTCATACTATTGTTATAGTGGTCAATGACTATTATATCCTTATATAGTATATAGAGTATGTCCGGAGCGTCATTCTTTTCGCGAGTGATATCTTTAATTGCTATATTCTCAAAATAGCTAACGGCATTAAATGAGGTATATCCATATAGTCCACAGTAGCAGCTATTTTCACCACTTACTTTAAACGCGTCAAGAAATTCTTTAATTGCAACCTCTGATGGATATTGGCTTGAAATTTCTTTAGAAAGGTTTGTCCCATCTGGATATTTCGCCGTAGCAATACCATGGCTGATACTAATGCTTGCTATAGGATTTAGTGCGATAAAAGAACGACTATTTTGAGAGCTATGGTAGTCGGAACTTTCCATAAGTGCACTCTCAGGGTAGAGGTCTCTAACTTTTAAGTAGACGCTCACCGGTGTTAATAGGTCGCCAAGAATGCGCTTAGAAACAACACTATAGTTATACTTTTTGATATTGCTTATCAATCTTTGTTGTCATTAATATGGGCTAGATAAGTGTCTATATCTTTATCACCGCGTCCGCTAACGGTTAGCACTACAACATCATCTTTTTGGAATTTTATTTTTTCAAGCATTCCAAGGGCGTGAGCAGATTCTAGAGCCGGGATTATTCCTTCTAAGCGTGTTAGTTCATATGCTGCTTTAAGTGCTTCGTCATCATTAATTGCCATAACGGTTGCACGATGTGTTTTAGCTAAGTTAGCATGCATCGGTCCTATGCCAGGATAGTCTAAACCAGCCGAAATAGAATAAGGCTCAGTTATTTGTCCATCTTCATCTTGCATTACAAGTGTACGTGCTCCGTGTATAATGCCAAGAGAGCCTCTATGTATAGTGGCAGCCGTTTCACCGCTGTCAATACCTAACCCACCTGCTTCGCCTAAGAAGATTTTAACGCGCATATCATCAATATAATGATATATAGTACCTGCAGCATTTGACCCACCTCCAACGCAAGCCATAAGGTAGTCAGGATAATCCCTTCCTTCTTTTTCTAAAAGTTGCCATTTTATTTCTTCACTAATAACGCTTTGCAGCCGAGCTACAAGGTCGGGGTAGGGGTGTGGTCCTACGGTAGAGCCAATGATATAAAAAGTGTCTGCAGGGTGACAACACCAGTCTCTTATAGCTTCATTTGTTGCATCCTTTAGGGTTTTGTTCCCACTCTGAACAGCAAACACCTCTGCTCCTAACATTTTCATTCTTTCAACATTTACATGTTGACGTTTAACATCGGTTGCCCCCATGTATACTCTGCAGGGCATATCCATTAGTGCACAAACAGTGGCTGTAGCTACTCCATGCTGGCCTGCTCCTGTTTCGGCGATGATTCTAGTCTTACCCATACGCTTTGCAAGTAGAATCTGCCCAATGGTGTTGTTTATCTTGTGTGCACCAGTGTGGTTAAGATCTTCACGTTTTAGATAAATCTTACAGCCATATTTTTGGCCTAGTCTTTTTGCTAGGTATAGTGGAGATGGCCTTCCTGCGTAATCTATGAGAAGACTTTTGTATTCTCTCTTAAATGAATCGCGCTCTAGAATTTCTTCATAGATATTTCTTAGGTCCATTACTGTTTTGTATAGAACCTCTGGAATGTAAGCGCCACCAAATTCTCCGTAATATCCGTTGCTATCAATTTTGTATTTCATGCTAGTTTTCTTATTTATTTCTTCTTTAAAATAAAAGAGCCCACCGTAAGTACGGTAGGCCTTTTGTATCACACATTAATATATATATATGATGAGCCTCGCTCCTTACAGCTTGATTTGCTTAGAGCTTTGCCACCACCAAAATATGTTCTTATATACTTGCATTTTGTTTGTTTTTACTCTGCAAATGTAGTAAATTGTTTTTATTTCGCCAAATTTTGTGATAAATTTTTTATTATCGCGCAGTTTTATGCATTTAAGTTTGATTTATTGATGGTTTATAGTGCAATTAGTGACAATAAAACACTTAAAAACTTGATATAAATCAAGAAAATAGGGCTGTTAA
>JAJQAI010000227.1 GCA_021203915.1 Prevotella sp.
ATATAGGAGGATAGAACTATGTTTATTGCAATTTGTATGGTAATATGGTGTGTATGCACAATCTTTGACGGATTAACAGGACACCATAGATGAGAAAAAAGCAGGAATTTAGGGCGCGTCAAGGTTGGATTCTTGAGGAGGAAAAAAGTAATAAGTTAGTCTAAAAGCTATTTTTTAGCGAGATACTTCTTTAGATATTTACCTGTTTCGATATTCTTACATTTAATAATATCTTCGGGGGTTCCTTCAAAGGTAAGATTACCTCCTTGATCACCACCACCTGGACCTAAGTCAATAATATTATCAGCTGACTTGATAACTTCCATATTGTGCTCAACCACGATAATGGAATGACCATGCTCTATAAGAGAATCAAATGATTTTAGTAATTTCTTTATATCGTGAAAATGAAGACCTGTAGTTGGTTCGTCAAAGATAAATAGGGTAGGGAAGGTTTTCTCTTGACTTAGGTAGTAGGCCAACTTAACACGTTGATTTTCTCCACCTGATAGAGTCGAAGAGTTTTGACCAAGTTTGATATAACCAAGACCGACATCATTGAGCGGTTTGAGTTTGTTTACAATAGCGTTTTGATAATTTTCACCAAAGAATTCGATTGCTTCAGAAACGGTCATTTCAAGCACATCATAGATATTCTTTCCCTTATACCTTACATCTAAGATATCTTTTTTAAAGCGCTTACCATGACATGAATCACACTCAAGTTCAAGGTCAGCCATAAATTGCATTTCAACATTAATGACTCCTGTTCCTTGACATGTCTCACAACGGCCTCCATCGGTATTAAAAGAGAAAAAATATGGCAAAAAGCCCATTTGTTTTGCTAAAGGTTGGTCAGCAAATAATTGTCTAATCTCATCAAAAGCCTTAACGTATGTGACAGGGTTGGACCTAGAACTTTTTCCAATAGGATTTTGGTCTACCATCTCAACACGTTTTATTAGTCTAAAGTTTACATCAATAGATGAATGTTCACCAGGGACGTCAGCTATCTCATCAAGTTTCCGCTTTAAAGCCGGATACAATATTCCCTTAACTAATGAAGACTTTCCTGAGCCACTCACACCAGTGACTACATTTAAAACATTAAGAGGAAATTTTACGTCAATACCTTTGAGATTATTCATTCTAGCTCCCTTTACCATAATATAATCTTTCCATGGTCGACGGCTTTTAGGAAGCGGTATACTTTCAATACCAAGAAGATACTTTATAGTATGACTCTTACTTGAGTTCTCTTTTTTATCCATTTCTTGAGGCTCACCTTTAAATACAATCTCACCACCACAGCGTCCTGCATCTGGACCTAAGTCGATTAGATAATCAGCAGCACGTATAATATCTTCATCGTGCTCTACAACAACAACTGTATTACCAAGTGAGCGCAACTCTTTTAAAACAGCTATGAGCCTACTAGTATCTTTTGAGTGAAGACCAATACTTGGTTCATCCAAAATATAAAGAGAACCAACAAGACTACTTCCTAGTGATGTTGCTAAATTAATTCTTTGACTCTCACCACCACTTAGCGTATTAGATCCTCGATTAAGCGTAAGATATCCCATCCCAATATCAACCATAAAGGTGAGTCTATTTTTAATCTCTCGAAGTAGGCGCTCTCCAACCTTTAAATCGTGTTCATTAAGTTGAAGTTCATCAAACCATGTTTTTAAATTAGCAATGGGCATATCAACCAAATTGGTAATGCTCTTACCATTTATTTTTACATAGTTAGCTTCTTTTTTTAGTCTACCACCATTACAATCTGGGCATTTTGTCTTTCCGCGATAACGGCTAAGCATTACACGAAACTGTATCTTATATTGATTCTCTTTAACCATTTGAAAGAAAGAATCAATTGAGGTCTGCTCATATTTTGATAGATTCTCCTGTGAGGGTAGACCATGCCAAAGCCAGCTTTTATGCTGAGCAGAAAGATTATAATAAGGTTCAAATATAGGAAATCCATCATTAGAGGCTGCCATAGTGAAAGCATCTTTCCATTGTTCCATCTTTTCGCCATGCCAACACTGCACACAACCATCATAAACACTAAGAGAGGGGTTAGGAATAACCAGTTTTTCGTCTATTCCAATTATTTGACCAAAGCCTTCACAAGTAGGGCAGGCACCGATAGGGGAGTTGAAAGAAAACATATTGTCACTAGGCTCTTCAAACTCGATTCCATCCGCTTCAAACTTGTCTGAGAAGTCATATGTTAAGTTAGATGGAAGAAAAGAAATCCTACAGGCGCCATCACCTTCAAAAAAGGCTGTTTCAAGTGAGTCGTTTATCCTAGAAATTGTATCGGGGGAATCATCAACAGATAGTCTATCTATTAGTAAATACACATCCTCTGGATTAATTCCTTCGGGGTTTTTAAGAACTTCCTCAATTAGTTTAACGTCATTATTATGATAAATACGAGAAAAACCTTGCTGAATATCTATTTCAAGCTGACGCGCTAGGGTGTTGCCTGAATTTAGGCGTAATTTGGATAAAATAAGAAATTTTGTGCCTTTAGAAAATGATGATATACATTTATATATATCATCTACACTGTGGCGCATAACTTCCTGCCCGCTAACAGGAGAAAAAGTGTGACCAATTCTTGCATAAAGCATTCTTAGGTAATCATAAATTTCTGTGCTTGTGCCTACAGTTGAGCGAGAATTTCTTGTATTTACTTTTTGTTCAACTGCAATGGCCGGAGGAAGTCCTTGTATTGAATCAAAGTCTGGTTTGTTCATTCTAACCATGAACTGTCTAGCATATGCGGAAAGACTTTCCACATAACGACGTTGCCCCTCAGCATATAATGTATCAAATGCTAGTGATGATTTTCCAGAGCCACTAACACCCGTTATGACCACTAACTTTTCGTGGGGGATATTTATGGAGATGTTCTTAAGGTTATTAACCCTAATGTTCTTGAGTTCTATATATTCATTTTGTCTATTTATCATAATGTCGATTAGTTTACCTTTAGTAT
>JAJQAI010000258.1 GCA_021203915.1 Prevotella sp.
GTACTAAATTAACTGTAATGAAAAATCACGTTTTTTCGGCAGAATGTAAAAATATTTTGACGATAAATAAAATATATATATATTTGTACTGCTAAAAAGAGCAAAATTGATAGTTTTATTATATGTTTAATTTAATTCTAAAAATTATGAAAATGAGACTAGTAATTATTCTGGCTGCTATGTTCGTTTGCGTAAACATGGCTTCAGCACAGAGCAAGTTGACAAAGGCTGTAGCAAAGACTGCAGTGAAAGCTGAGGAAAAAAAGATTGAGAAAGATGTCAAGAAAAAAGTGAACAACGCTGAGAGTGACGTTAAGAGCAAGTTGAACCAGGCTAAGAGTGACGCTAAGAGCAAAGTGAACAAGGCTGAGAGTGACGCTAAGAGCAAAGTGAACAACGCTACTAATAGTGCTAAGAGCAAAGTGAACCAGGCTAAGAGCAACGCTAGCCTTGAGGCAGATAAAAAGGCAGTAGAGGCTCAGGCAAAGAAGGATGTCGAGAAGCTCAAAGCAGAAATGGATAAAGCTAAAAAGAATAAATAGCGCTGTTCTGCTAAAAACTAAAGGCACGGCGGACTCCGCCCAGCCAATATCATTCATCTGCGCAAATATCATTCATTCCCGCGCAGATGATTTTTTCGCTTGCTGAACCCCTATAGTCAACTAGCAAATGCTATTTCATAAATAGGTAACAATTCAATTCTAGTGGTTACCAAGGTAAAAATGTGGAAGACTATCAAGAGCCTTCCACACCTCTTACATTTATGAAAAAAAATCAATTGCTTAAAGCTTTCAAATCAAATATTTCTTGTCCGGCCAATTCTTCCTAAAGTTATTGACCGTCAAGACTTTCATGGGTTTCCGTCTTCCATCTATAGAAAAGTTTCCAAAACGTGCTAAGTCAACTAGCATGCTATATAGATAGTAATAGCGTTTTAAACGTTTCTTTCCTCTACGAAGAATCATAACCTCAACTATGGCATCTCCAAAAGAAAAGTTGATTGCCTTAATCCTTCCAGAAATATTATTCTGTTTATCCTTAAAATACCTACCAAGCAGTATTTGCATAATTTTATCTTCTGGCAACATAATCTGTCTAATCAAACGCGTTACTCATATAGGGTTTAAAGCTATGCAACCTCCACTACCCTTTTACTCATTTGGGGCTTAAAAGCTTTACGCTCTGACCTACCCATACCAAGAATCTGGTATTGAAGCCCCATTTTGTTATAGAAGCCGCTATCCATTAGCTTTTCAGCCACGGTAGCCTCTATTACTGCTTGCCAGTTTTCGGCTTTAAATATAACACCTAGCCTGCCAGGGCTTATAGATGTAATAGTATGGGTCCTTTCACCACAAGGATCTTCAATCCTTATTGTTTTCCCCACAAAGAACTCTGAAAGTTCTTGATAATTTGTTTCTTTTTCCATAATTTCATTTGTTATTAGATTTTATTTTTTACTACTCATTTCCATCACTATACTTTTATTTTGCATTGCGTTTTTTTATGAGCCAGTGAGTCATAAGCATTCGTATCTTTAGCTGATTTACAAATGTTTTTATTTGAAGATTTGGGATTGTATAAACGGTAATCAATCTTTTCTCCAAAGCCATCATCTTCTATAAAACGCCCATTTTTAATAAGAGCTAGTATACCTTTTTTGTCAAGAAAGACATCAATACCAAAACCAAGTAAAGCAAGAATGTATTTATCAAACTTATCATGATAGCGAACAGAGATAATAGGTTCATCAATTTGTAGAGTTGAGCTTTCTAGCCACTTCCCACAAAGAGAATTGTTCGCCTTAAGAAGGAGCCTACAAAGGCTCTTTTTCTTAGGATTTATTTTACTTGAAAAAAGCACCTGAACGCTCCAAGTAATATTACGGTAGTGATAGAAAAGCGGTTTACCACTAAGTAGATCTTCCATATCCAAGGAAGGTATATACTCAATGCCAAGATTATGATATAAAGCATAATAACCTCCTTCAAGGGTAACATTCCAGATGTCATAAATCATCTTGCTTCCTTGCCCTTCAACGCTCAATGAATTGCCAAAGAGTTTTTCTCTAATTTCCTCTAATTTCATATTTAACTTGTTTTATTTTTTTTCGCTTGTAAATAGGCTTCCCAAAAGAAAATAAGCAGTATGATAATTTTCATCACTTACATTTCTTCTTCCCTATTTTCTTTTTCCGTAGGCTTTGGGACTCTTAAACTCTCACCAGAAAAGATAACCTTCCTAGTTAAGAATTTAAGACGGTCAATAGTGCGATTGCCATATTTACTGGTTAATTCCTTTTCGCTTAAGTTTGTTGTAAGGATAAGCGTTTGTCCTAAACGTTCTGCTCTATCTACAACTTCGTTAAATACTATGGACCTTTTGCCATATTCAACTAGTTCTGATTCAACACCTACGTCGTCAATGATAATAATCTTGTGATGTCCTTTGCCTAGTACCTCAGCATATCTATTTAAATCAAAAGCGCTTAGCATAATCGATGGACCACGAGAAGTTTTAACCTTCATTAGTAGCGGAATGACTTTGCAACAAATAAGCGATTTTCCTGTTCCATACTCGCCCATTATGAGTAGGCCCTTAAAATGGCTATCTGTTAACCAAGTGGCTACCTCATCATAATCTTTATTCCACTTCGCTTTTTTGCCTAACAGGTGATGAAGAATTTCCATCATGCCCTCCTTGGCATCTTTAAATCTATAACACATCCAATAAGGATTAGGATCGAAATTTGGATGTTCCGCTCGTAGCTCATCTTCTGCTTGTTCAATTTTTTTTGTCTCCATTACCAGCCCCTTTTTTCGTTTTTAAATTTATCTTCCTCTGAAAATAAGATTACGCCAGTTGCCATATTAGGATGCCTTGCTTTTTCCATACGTTGCCAATTGGCGATTGCTCTTTTCCAGTCTTTCATGTCTTTTATTCCTACTTTCCAGCCGACCGATTCGTAGTAATCATAAAAATGTTCTGGGTCGACTAGATTATAACTTT
>JAJQAI010000129.1 GCA_021203915.1 Prevotella sp.
CTATTGCTTAATCCACTTATTAGTTCGCTCTTTATTTTTGAAATTTATTTTTTTATTTCTTCAAGCAATGCTCCATTATCTACAACTACCTCAATATTAGGGTAAGTGGTGATTTTTGGAAAAAGATTTTTCATCCTTGTAGAAAGAACAGAAAGTTCACCTTGCAATCGATTACACATTAAAGCCCACTGGGTTAGGAGCTCTTTTTCATCAAAGGGCTTTTTCTTATCATCACTAATAAGGGGTTCATCATCCAAAGATGGAGTTTCATCTTCAGTTTTTGTCTGACGAATAGAAAACTTCTTACCTATATCTGTAAGTTTAATTGTATTCTCCTCAAGCGAAGAAACAACTTTTTTTTGAACATCTTTAGTAGCACTTTCCGGAACATTAGAGCTACTAGGGGCTATTGGGGCTTCTTCAGAAGAAGCTATTGTTTGGCGATTAAAAATGGGTTTAAGCTGCTTTGGGCTAGGCCCAGAGCCTTCGGAATCATCATCCGAGGAAGACAGTTGCGCTACAGCAATAAGGGTGAGTTCAGCAAGCAATCTCTTATTATTGCTTTGACGATAGTTTACGTCACACTCATTCATTATCTTTAATGCCTTATATAGGAACTGCAGGGGGCATTTGCTCGCTTGAAGTTGAAACTTTTGTGCTTGCTGAGCGCTAACTTGAAGAAGTTTTAAGGTTTGATCGTTCTTGGCAAGCATTATATTTCTTACATGATTGGCAAGACCTACAATAACTCCTCCAGAATCAAAGCCTCTAGAGATTATCCCATCAAACAAAGACATTAACTCTGGAATCTTATTCTCTAGACATAGGTCTACTATTTCAAAGTAACTCTCAGTATCTAATACATTAAGATTTTCAATTACTTTTTCGTAAGTAACCTCTCCTTGACAAAAACTTACTATCTTATCAAACATCGAAAGGGCATCTCGCATACCACCTTCAGCCTTTTCAGCTATTACTCTAAGAGCCTCCTCTTGGTACTTAACACCTTCTGTTTGAGCTATTAAGGTTAATTGATTAATAATATCAGGCACTCCTATACGATCAAAATCATATATTTGGCAACGGGATATTATAGTAGGTAAGACCTTATGTTTTTCTGTAGTAGCAAGAATGAAAATAACATGTGCAGGCGGCTCTTCTAAAGTCTTAAGAAAAGCATTAAACGCAGCTGTAGACAACATATGAACCTCATCGATGATAAATACCTTATATTTACCCGTCTGTGGAGGAATACGTGTTTGCTCTATTAGTGAGCGAACATCATCTACTGAATTATTACTTGCTGCATCTAGTTCAAAGACATTATATGAGCGTTGTTCATCTTGAGATAGGCAACTCTCACACTTACCACAAGCCTCACCATCTTCTGTTGGGGCTTGACAATTGATGGCCTTAGCAAAAATACGAGCACATGTAGTTTTTCCAACACCTCTGGGCCCGCAGAACAAATAGGCATGAGCTAGCTTTCCACTTTTGACAACATTCTTTAATGTTGTAGTTAGAGCTGCTTGTCCTACCACAGTATCAAAGGTCATTGGCCTATATTTTCGTGCCGAAACTATATATTCATCCATTTGAAGTAATTTTTTTAGGAGGAAATAAAAAACAAATCCTACAGCTATAAAATGATTAAGCCATTATCACAAGCTATCGATAACTTATGACTTAACACGCAAATTTCGCCATATTCTAGGACACTTGCAAGGAAACACCTCAAAATTTAAACCGAAAAAAATGGGGTGTTTCTCTTGAAGGGGGACTCGATGCATACTTAAAGCGAGGCTATTATCCTATCATTGGCCTGGTCAATTATATTCATATCCATAGACGCTAGATAAATTTGCGTTGTTTTTTCAGAGTCATGTCCAAGTGCCTCAGAAATAACTAAAATAGGTATGTTTTTCTGCTTTGCTATAGTAGCCCACGCATGGCGAGAGACATATGTGGTTAAAGGTTGAGATAGCTTAATCATTTCACCGATTTTTTTAAGATCAGAATTCACCTTGTGCAGGGCATGATTATATTGCTTACGTTCATTGCCTTCACCCGTTATGATTGGGAACAAATATGGTGAGCCCTCCTCGTGATAACGATCTATTACTTCCTTCATCTCTTTAACCATCTTCACTTGAAGAAGTTGATTAGTCTTGTGTCTACGATAGGAAATTATTCCAGAGCGTATATTAGAACCTTTTAGGAATACCGCATCAATAAATGACATCCCTCTGCAGTAGAATAGGAACAAAAACAGATCCCTAGAAAACTCAAGTTTTGGCGTTTTGGAAAGGTCAAGATTTTTTATGCCTTTGATATCTTTAAGGGCAATGGCTCTTTTACGCGTCTTCTCCATTCCAGTAAAAACATTTTTGAACGGACGGCGATCGAGAATTATCTCATTCTCAACGGCACGATTATATACTGCACGCAGAATCCTCATATAAAAGGATGTAGAGTTTGGGGTAAGCCCATCTTCCTGCAGTTTAATCTCGTAATTCTTCATCAGTGTACGATCGATATCTTCTAACATAATATCCTTCCCTTCACAAAACTTATGGAAGCTCTTGTATGTGGCGACATAGTTGAAGAATGTACCAACTCTGTTTTGCGTCTTAAGTTGAAAAATGGCTTCTTCCATGAATTCAAAAAAGGACTTACCCTGTTTTTCACTTTTAAATTTATTGACTACATCTAGGACAGTATATCCCTTCAAAGATGTATCAAGACTCGTAATAATTTTACTAAAGCGCTCAAGGTCTTTTTTTATATCTGAAATCATTACGTTGATTCTAGTTTCCGTTGAGGGAAAAAATGTTGATTCCTTCTTATTCCACTCATAAGGAAACACATGATAATCGGTAGGGATCTGCTTTGTAACTTTTCCGTCTGTAACTATGTACACCAGATTACCTAAAAGGCCATCAATTGATGGGGTCTTTAATTTAATTTTAATTCGAAGCATAATGCATTTTTTAAAGGTTTTTAT
>JAJQAI010000130.1 GCA_021203915.1 Prevotella sp.
ATTGCTTTTCTTTAAACTTTGAATCTTACATACGTTCTATCATCAAAGGATTTATTACCCTTCATAAGAGCTTTGGTGGCCTTATACTTATCAATAAGTAAAGGATCTTCAAAAAGAATTTCTTGAAGTATATCTTCAGTTTCTTTTAGGGTTGGCTTAAGGAAAGGATAACCATCGGTGGCTAGGACTACCTCCTTAGAGTCTTCTTTTAGGTTAATCACTTTTACTTTATCCAAGGCTATAGGAAATCCATCAATAACTGAGAATCTTATATTTTGATAGCGACATCCCTCTATAATACCCTCAATAATGGCAGCTCTTCCGGGGTCGTTTTCAAAGATTTTGTCTTTGTCATAGCCTTTTAAAAGTAAGTCTTTTATGACTTTAGAACGCTTTAAGGCTAGCGGGGCTTCTTGTGGTTTAGGATTATCATAGAACTCATTATCAACTATCGTTTGACAATCCCCAATTAGCCATACTTCTTTTCTTAAATCAGAATATACGGCAGCGCTTGCTGTTAGACGCTCAAAAGGGTTCGCTTTAAGAAACTCTATATCCTGATTGTTTAATCGATAAGCTTGGAAGATATACTGGGTTACACCCTGACAGAACTCTTCCCAACTAACATCCTTCTTTACGATGTTAATATACTGGGATATAAGTTCCATGCAATAACGACCATTGGAGTACTTAGAATTAATCATTCTTTTGGTCTTACTAGTACTTCCATCAATAACGGCAACAAAACCGGAATTAATTACGATGCCGTCCTCGTTTTCTTGGGGGCTTTTCTTCCCTATCGATATCTTTTCTATAACTCTCATTTTTTATGGGGGCATAAAGTGTATCGCCTATATTTTGGAATAATTTCTTAAGTAAATCCTTTCTTCCTATCCTTTGTAATTCTCTTTCTATATCACGCCTGTATTCTTTTTTATACCAAAAGAAAAACATTCTTTGAGCTTGCTTTTCTTTTTGTGTACGGGCCGATGGAATCTTTTCCATTGTCTCTGGGTTATAACCTGTATACCACATCTCAGTACTTAGAGTCATTGGCGTGGGCGTAAAGTCTTGAATCTGCTCAAGATGAAAATCAAGTGTTTTGGTTTTAACGGCTAGCTCAGCCATATCTTCTAAAGAGCAACCCGGATGAGAACTAATAAAATATGGCACGATTTGTTGGTTAAGTCCTTCTAATGAATTTATTTTATCAAATATTTGCTTAAACTCCTCAAACAAAGAAAAATCTGGCTTTCGCATCAAGCTTAAAACTTTAGAGGAGGTATGTTCTGGAGCGACCTTTAATCTGCCACTTACGTGCTTGCAGATTAACTCTTTTATATATTCTTTAGATGAGGCATTTAAGCGCTTATCTTTAGTATCATAAAGCAGAAGATCATAACGAATACCACTTCCTATAAAACTTTTCTTTACTTTAGGAACTTTATCTATAGCCCTATATATATCAAGCAACTTACTATGGTCAACCTTTAGGTTTAAACAAATCTTAGGATATATACATGAGGATCTTTTGCACTTTTGACAAGCCTTAAAATCTTTACCCTTCATACCATACATATTAGCCGAAGGTCCACCAACATCACTAATGTAGCCTTTAAAGTCATCCATTTGAGTAACTTTTTCAACCTCTTTAAGGATGCTTTCTTTACTTCGAGAAGTAACAAACTTTCCTTGATGGGCACTTATTGTACAAAAAGCACAACCCCCAAAACAACCCCGATGAATATTTACAGAGTGGCGTATCATCTCGTAAGCTGCTATTCGCTTATTTTTATACTTAGGATGAGGAAGACGTGTAAATGGTAAATCTGAAATACTATCAAGCTCGCTAGTTGTCATAGGTGGATATGGAGGATTTACAACAACAAACTTTCCCGAGGCCTCCTGTAGTATTCTATGAGCATTAATAAGATTAGATTCTTGCTCGATATGGTGGAAATTTTCAGCTTGATTTTTTTTGCTTTTTAGACAGTCCTCATGAGAGTGCAAAAGGATATCATCTTGAGCGATGCCTCCTGGAATCTCTTCCTTTGAACAAAGAAAGACTGTTTGTGGTATATCTCTTATCTGCTTTATAGATTTCCCTTGAGACAATTTCTTTGATAGTTCAATGGTTGATTTTTCTCCCATGCCATAAATTATCATATCGGCTGAAGAGTCAAACAGTATACATCTTTTTAGCTCATCCTGCCAATAATCATAGTGGGTCAAACGTCTCATCGAGGCCTCTATACCACCTAGAATAATTGGTACATCAGGATAAAGTTCGCGAAGGATTTTACTATAAACTATGGAAGGGTACTCTGGCCTTAAATCATGTCTTCCATCTGCAGAATAAGCATCTTCAGAACGAAGACGACGAGCAGCTGTATACTTATTGACCATTGAGTCCATACAACCCGGAGCAACGGCAAAGAACAGCCTGGGACGGCCCAATTTTTTAAAATCTCTATAGTCACCATGCCAATCGGGCTGAGGCACAATAGCTACACGTAACCCTTTAGATTCAATTACTCTAGCTATTACTGCGGCTCCAAAAGAAGGATGGTCAACATATGCATCGCCACTGAACATAATTACGTCCAAGGTGTCCCACCCTCGAAGTTCCACTTCTTTTTTAGTGGTTGGTAGCCAACGAGTAAGCTTAAAATCACTCATCTATAAGTTCATCGGAGAGAATTAAATTTTCATTTGTTTCCCACCGCTTATAAAGTTGAACTAGTTGAGAAAGAGCAAAGGCCTTCATATTGTTATTATATATAACATCAAGACAAAGGTCAAGTATACTTCTATTAAAACCTGATTGGGTTTCAAGAATCCCTCTTACGTTCAACTTAAGTTTGTCAAGTACACTCTCGTCGATTATTCCATTACTATCTAGAAGATTATCAAAAAGTGAATACTTTTTTATAGTCACTAGATCCTGTAACTAATACACATCTGACGCTGACGACAAAGAGGATAGTGTAGAGATCGGTGTG
>JAJQAI010000233.1 GCA_021203915.1 Prevotella sp.
ATTATTAATAGTGTATTTGGTTAAAACACCTGGTCCACAACTGCTATTGCCAAGTCCTAATACTTTAGCATCTACGTTTAGAAAAACACTGTTTTCTTCTTCTAAAAAGCAGTCATGTGTAGTTGTATATAATTGATCTTGAGAATAAGGGATACAAGAAAATGAAAATGGTGAGTCTTCTTCAGTTGTTATCTCATAACCTCGACCCGAAGAATCAGTTAACTTTACATAGACAGTACTTTCATGATTACCACTATCTTGTGGACGTGGATAGTGAACGTATTGATCTTTTACTTGGCTATCCCATAGTCCAATAGAGCAGGCTTCAAGTCTATCTGGATAGTTATCTTGAGGTCCCATTCCATACCAAGAAACATTAGAAATTGAGCTAGGCAATATAAAGGTGTTGCCCAGACAGGGGATAGTTGGAAGTTTACCTTTTTGAGTATACGTAACCTGAAAGTCAACATTTTCATCAGAGTCCATAGTATAGGTATAATCGGCTAAAATAGAGCCTTCAAGGCACTTACTTTCTTGAGAGACTTTAACCGTTACGCTGCCATCTTCGTTTGTAGAGGATGTTAAAGGACTTATGGTTATTACTTGGGCTGAATCCAAACGTTGAGTCTTCCAATCCTTAGCTATCCAATTACCAAAGCCCTTATCATTATCCGTTGGGGCACGGAAGAAGTGAGGCTTTACAATATCAAAGAACCCTTCAGCCTTTTCCTTGTCAACAGGTTCCCCACTTTTAAGAGCACCAGCTTTAAAAGCATCTAGTAAGTGATTGCTTAAAGAGAATTGTTCACGTGCTATTTCAAAACCTTTATCAGCCCAAGAAACGTTATCTTTTAGTTTAGCTATAACATTAAGACGAACATCTTTTTGGTTATCATATTTAAGTGAAGGTAAGGTAAGGTTCTTTATCTGCCCACTTTTTGTTACTTTCCCATTTTCTAAAAGCTCAAAACCCATCTCAATGTTATCTAATGAGAACTCCTCATCTAACTTTACAACATCTATTTTATCCCCTTCAAGCTTTAATCTTAAAGGTGCATAGACAGCTTTTACCTCATAGTATTTGGGAGTCGGGTTAGCCTCAGAGTCAGTGATTCCTTTTATACAAAAAGTACTTAGGTTTGGAACATCCCCAAAATCACCTCCGTATGCTACCATAAGTTTGCCATCTTCAAGAGTTTTATATATACCCTCATCGGCCCATTCCCAAATAAAGCCTCCTAGAAGTCTTGGGTGTGAGTAAATCTCATCCCAGTACTCTTTAAAATTCCCAAGAGCATTACCCATTGCGTGAGCATATTCGCTAGTTAAAATGGGGCGAGAATCATTTGTTTTTCTTGCAATTTCAAGAAGACGCTCCCAACGTGCATTTTCAGGTCGCTCCATATCAGCATCTTCAACTCCAGGATTTAGATATTCTTCCATAACACGTGGATAAAAACGACTGATAATGTCTACTGTCATGGGATCTTTACTATCTTCTCCTTGTGCTCCTTCGTAATGAACGAATCTTGTTGGGTCATATTCATGTATCCATGCACCAGTTGCAGCAAAGTTAGGTCCCCATCCTGCTTCGTTTCCAAGTGACCAAAGAATAACGGATGGATGATTCCTATCTCTTATAACTGTACGCTGCGTTCTATCCATAAAGGCCGCTGCCCAAGATGGCTCACTAGCTAAAAATCCTCTTAATCCATGTTCTTCAATATCTGCTTCGGCAAGAACATACATACCATATTCATCGCAAAGGTCATACCACTCTTCACAATTTGGATAGTGGCAGGTGCGAACAGCATTTATGTTACACTGCTTAAGCATCCTTATATCCTTTAGCATACGCTCTTGAGTCATAACCTTTCCCGTTGTTGGGTCCATTTCATGGCGGTTAACACCACGAAGGCGTATTTGTTTACCGTTAACTAAGAATTTTCCATCCTTTATTTCTAAGCGACGAAAACCAACCTTTGTATCAATGTGCTCAATAGCATTACCAATTGAGTCTACTAAGGAAATCTTAAGAGTATATAGATATGGTGTTTCGGCTGTCCACTTCTTTGGATTTTTGATCTTAGCTTTAAGCCATCCCCAGACGGGATAACCACGTTGAGGATTACGCACATTCATTATTTTTGCCTTATGGTCCAAATTTAGAATCTCTACTGCATCAGCTTTAAGAACGCTATCTAAAACAGCTTTCCCATCAGCATCAAAAAGTTCTGCTTCAACATGGAAGCCTTCACCACGTTGCGGGGCAACAACTGAGAGTTTTGGATCTATAATTAAGGTAGCATCTTCATAATCATCATCTAACTCTGTTCTTACACCAAAGTCTTCAATTCTAATTTTAGGTGTTGCATATAGATAAATGCTTCGATGAATTCCTGCAATTCTCCACATGTCTTGGTCCTCTAAGTAGGAACCATCAGAGTATTTAAATACTTGAAGCGATATTTGATTTTCGCCTTGTTTTAGGTAGGGTGTAAGTCTAAATTCTGCTGGTTCCATCGCTCCTTGTGAGTAACCAACCCTTTCTCCATTTATCCAAATGTAAAAAGCACTTGATACCGAACCAAAATGGATATACACTTCCTTTTCTTTCCATTCGATAGGAATCGTAAACGTTCTTCTATAACATCCTGTTGGATTTCTTTCAATGTATGACGTGTATGTTGTTTTAGGCTCTTCCATTACAAAAGGAGGGTCTATCTTAAAGGTATATCCTGAACTACAGTAAATGGGTGTTCCATAGCCATTAACCTCCCAATCACCAGGAACTTGGAACTCTTCCCATGAAGTATCATCAAATGATGGTTTATAAAAATCTTGAGGTTGCTCTTCTGGGGTTTTCGTCCAAGAAAACTTCCACTTACCATCTAAGGAAACCATCATATCTCCAGGCTCATTAAAGTATGGGATAAATGATGCTCTTGCCCCTTGACGATTAATTGAAAGGACATGCTCGTTTTCCCAAT
>JAJQAI010000144.1 GCA_021203915.1 Prevotella sp.
GATTCTTCGCAGTTTATACTTTAAATTGTATTTTTAGGGGGAAAAAGTATTTTCTCGGAACTAAGTGTATTCACAATATTTTTAATCCTATCCCTTTATACAATTTTATATTCAACTTTAAATTTCAAAATGCTTTCCTATAAAAAGTTCTTCAAATTTTCTATATCATTGCTTGCTATCCATTCACTTATAGCTACTGCTGATATCATAGTTCATCAATATCAATTTCATCGTTAATAATCACTTTCCACTGCTCATTGCGTTCAGATTCGTTGTTCACCTTTTTATCTCTTCTTAGCGGAATATATCGGAATTTTATTTTGCCCTAAACTTAAGAAAAAAAACTTCTCTCTAGGGGGAAATAGGTATAGGTGTTTAGTTGCCTTTCAATTTAAAGGCTTCTTTATTCCATAAAGAGCCAATCAACTTCACCATTTCCTCCATTAAGTCCTGCGTCCCTTGCTTTAAGTGGAGTTTGAGTAAAACCAGCTACCATAATTATACCCTTTGGAAGATTAATTTTATGATGTCCAGCGGGAAGATTGTAGCTATGGATACTTACAATAGGCATGCCTGTAATGCTAATAGCATTAGAAAGTAATGCTTCGGCTTGCCCATACTCATTACCTGTAGCATCCGTTTCCAATTTTGGAGGACTAGCAAATTTATCTTGGTCGTCAATAAAAAATCCTACGAGCATCTTTACTGGCTCTGAAGTTTCAATTTCTACTTGACCGCCATTTATACGTACAGTATCGCGGTTCATTACAAGTGCTTTTAATCCTAAAAGTTCTTGAGCAACAGAATCCACAAGTTCATCTCTTCCTTCAAAGAGTTTTGCTCCCTTTTCAAGCGTAACTGTTTTGTATGGACTAAGTAGAGTTATATTTGCGTTTAAAGCGTTAGGATTAATTTCTTTCTTTTCCTTATTATCATCTTTATTTGCTAGGCTTTTTATATGCTCCTTTAGATTAGTAAGTTCCTCCTTATATACGGGTGATAATTCCTCCCAAGTCTTAAACTTACCATCATCACCTCCAACGGGGATTCTTCTAAGTGAGGTTTGCATACTATTAGCATAAAGATATGTATCACGAGTCCTATTTACCAATTCATCGTAAACAGAGTCGCTCTTTTCAAGTAGTGGCACAGCTTTGTCCAAATAACTAAGATCTTTGCTCCACTTATAATTAAGCACTTCACGGGCAGCTAACACTTTGTATTTAAAGGCATAAGCAAAATCCCTATAGCACTGCATATCATTTAAAAGGCGATAAAATTCATCCTTGTTTTTTGAAATGCTTCCTTCTAGACCATCAAGAGCCTTAACAGCCCTTTCTCCGTGCTCGGTGCATTGATCTACAATATCAAGTGGGAGCTCGCCCTCATGAGCCTCTTTTTTCCACTCTTTTTCAACGTATTCTATTAATTTTTCACCCTTTGGACCACAACTTTCATAAAAGCCAGGATATATAGTATATTTATATGGGTTTACTAGTTGACTTATCTTCATACCTAAAAGTAGGGTTTGACGATTACCTTCAGTAATTCCAAATCTACGAATGAGTTTAGGGGCAATCTCACCACTTTCATTGTAAGCCTCAAGTATTTTTTTAGCACTTTCTTTATTAGTGCCATAGTGCTCTTCTAAAACTTTTATCCAGTATGCATCATCATTACCTCTTTCTGAGTCCCAAGAATACCTTCCCCATGCCATGTACCACATCCAATCACGATCTATTTGGAGCAGACGCTTACCATCTGGATATTTGTCGGCAGAGTATGGCCAATCCCAATAACTAGCTTGCGGATAAAGGTGAAGACCACCGGCTAAATGAATCTTACGCATGGCTTGGACTGTCTTTTCTACAAATAAAGGCGAACTCCAACGCCAAGGCTCTAGATTCGCAAGGATATGTACATTACTTATGTGTATGGGAGCCGCCTTGCTAAGTTGACGATGAGTTTCTCCCCAAGGACCACCTGGCTCATACGTTGTTAGTGATTCGCCGGTATACTTACTCATGGTATATATGTTCCCATATAGGGGGAGTGACTTTTCTAGTACTAGTGGACCATCAGTATCATGAGAGCGAAGAATAATAGGGGGTTCATCCTCTCTACCGGAGGCCTTTAGACCATCTTTTATGCCAGGTATAATCGTTTCTCTCATCCACTTAATGTCATCATCTATTGATGATATGGCCTCACCCAAACATACAAGGAATCCAACATTTGGATATTTTTCTATAAAAGCAGCGATGCTCTTTCTTGTATAGTCACTTATAAGTGGTGTTATAGCTCGATTTCTATCTTGTGTCTTTATTCCATAATGGTCAGCAAAAGGTTTTGAGACTATGATATTATAAAACATTTGATAAACTCTAATACCTCTTTTTGAAGCTTCAGTTGTAAGGAATAAAAATATCTCTTGGTTTTTCTCCATGGTTAAAGAGTCAACCTCTACGGCGAAAGGATAATCCTCTAGTTTTACTAGCGATGCAAAAGGATGTCCATTCCAAAGGTATAAGGAATTCATATTATCCTCGGCTAGCAAATCAAGATATTTTATCCAAAGATCTTTATCGTAAAACCAAGGGAAATTCTCCGGTGTGTAAGGGTATTCATAAACCATATGACCAGGCAAAATCTCAGTCTTTTGAACACCCACGCAAGCCCCCCTAAGCTTCATCTTAGGGGCATCTTTTATCTCAAAGGGTATATCCAAGTCGCCATGTTCTAAAAAATATTCTTTTAGGCGATTAACTCCATAGATTACCCCTGAGGCATCATTACCCGTAACTGTTATCTTCTTTCCTTTTCTTGAAATCTTATATCCTTCAGATACAAGATTCTTAGAATCTGCAGATATTTTTAAATCTATTTTATATTCTAAGGAAGAAAGGCAATCACTGTTTTGAATAAGGGATGCTGCATACTGAGCCTGAGGGGAATCTTTAGGAAAAGTTACTATAGTGCTTCCTTT
>JAJQAI010000158.1 GCA_021203915.1 Prevotella sp.
ATTCAGGGGTTACAGCTAGCCGACGAAGCGATGAATCAATAAGAGCCATCATCTTTTCTTCTTCCAAGTGAAAAGATTTAGCGATTTCCTTAAGACCTATTCTTTCTTTTCCAAAAAGTCCAAAATATTCCTTTATTGCTATGGCTATATCCTCTGGCAGAAGGGAAAGCAAATCCTTTATAGCATGCTCTTCTTTATGGCTCATTTCTTCGGGGTTAAGCCCCATCGTAACAAGCCATCGTTCAAGCTCTTTTGTTAAAGCATCCATTACCTTTTTCCGTACATTCTTTCGTAATAGCTTTGGTAATCACCGCTAGTTACGCTTTCTATCCAGCCTTGATTTTCCAAGTTCCAAAGAATGGTTTTAAGGATTCCATCTGAAAACTTAGTTTTTGGCTCCCATCCTAAATCCTCTTTTATTTTCGTTGGGTCAATACCATAACGCAAATCGTGACCAAGCCTATCCTTAACAAAGCAAATAAGGTCATCGTTTATCCAATCAACTAAAATTTCACCCTTTGGACCAAACTCTTTTTTCCTTAAGATCTCCCTTAAAGAGACATTATCCTCCATTAGCTCTCTTATTGTCTTAATGGTTAGTTTTACTATATCGATGTTAGACATCTCGTTATGTCCTCCAACGTTATAAACTTCCCCATCTTTTCCCTCTCTTATAACTAAATCAATAGCCTTGCAGTGATCCTCAACATAAAGCCAGTCACGGATGTTTTCTCCCTTTCCATAAACAGGCAGAGATTTACCACTTAAGATGTTATTTATAATTAGTGGTATAAGTTTTTCTGGAAATTGGTATGGGCCATAGTTATTAGAGCATCTTGTAATACTTACGGGCATATGATAAGTATCCCTATATGCCATAACAATCAGGTCAGCTGAGGTTTTAGATGCGCTATAGGGACTGTGGGGTGAAAGTGGGGTCTCTTCGGTAAAAAATCCTTCCTTCCCTAGTGAGCCATAAACCTCATCGGTGCTAACTTGATGAAAGCGTTTTCCTTCTTTCCAAAGAGGATAGCCATCTTCGCCACTGCCCGTTACCCAAGCTTTGCGAGCTTGATCAAGTAAATTTTGAGTTCCTAGGATATTGGTCTCAAGGAAGAGTTGTGGGTCCTCAATACTGCGGTCTACATGACTTTCAGCTGCAAAGTTTACTACATAGTCAACATCATGAGCTCTAAAAATCCTTTTAACCAAATCTCTATCCCTAATGTCCCCATGATAAAAGATGCATCTTTGGCCATCAACATCATTTTCAATTGTTTGATAGTTGCCCGCATATGTTAGTAAATCAAGCACAATGATTTTTATTTCTTCATGCTTATATTTATCCTCTAATAAGTACTTAATAAAGTTGGCGCCAATAAACCCGGCACCTCCGGTAACAAGGTAAGTTTTCATTTTTTTAGTGTTTTTCTTTAAAACTTCTATATTGTGAGGGGGTTTCTTGGATCTTTAAGTGTAACAATCTCAAGATCTTTGAAGGTTTTCCCCTCAATTGTTAAGCGTACAATTGTTCTTTCTTTATGCCAGCCTTGAAGTCCTGCAGCCCCTGGGTTTATATGAAGTAGTCCTAAGGTTTTATCATATTGGACTTTAAGTATATGAGAGTGTCCAGAGATAAAAAGTTGAGGTGGGTTTTCCATTAAGTTTTTTTCAATGCTTTTATCATAACGTGTAGGGTAGCCCCCAATGTGCTTTATTAGGACCTCTGCATCCTCTGATTTAAAGCGGAGTATTTCATTATACATACGTCTTAAATCTCCTCCATCACAGTTTCCGTATACAGCCCTAAAGGTTCTATATTGAGCTAGACGAGAGGCAACCTCCAAAGAGCCGATATCTCCTGCATGCCAAATCTCATCGCAAGACTCAAACGCCTTTAGGTATCCATCATCCCAAAAGGAGTGAGTATCACTTAGAATTCCAATTCTTTTCATTATTAAAATCCTAGCTTTCTTTTAGCAAATGCCTTTATAAACTCTACGGTCCCTAAAGTACCCAGAATACTAGAGCTTAAACATAGGTCATAGGATTTGCTATCTCCCCAGATTTTTCCTGTATAATAGTTGTAGTAGGAAGAGCGACGCTTTTCACTTAGCTCTATTATCTTTAAGGCCTCCTCCAAAGTGCAAGCATGGCGCTCACTAACGCGTTTGGCTCTTTCCTTTAGGTCGGCTGTTATAAACACAGTTACAACATTTTCAAAATCACGAAGTACATAGTCAGCACAACGTCCTACAAATACGCAGGAATGCTCTTGAGCGGCATTACGTATAGCTTCGCTTTGAAAGTGGAAAAGGTTCTCCTGAGAGAGCTTATTATTCTCTGGATTACTTCCAGTTGAAAAAGGGATGTTTAGATGAAAAAAAGACTTAAAAAATCCCGTTTCTTCATCTGATTGCTTAAAGAAGCTTTCATTAAAACCGCTTTCTTTTGCTGCTAGATTAAGAAGTTCTTTATCATAGAACTTACAGCCTAAATCCTCTGCAAGTTTTTTAGCTATAACAAGACCTCCACTTCCGATTTGCCTACCAATGCTAATTATTATATTGTTCATGCTGGATTATTTTTTACTCTTTTTTTTAGTTTCCTTAAGTATACTACTAACATAATTGCGGCTACGATTGTTGCAACAACATCTGCCGAAGGCATTGCTATCCATACTCCATCTAGTTGAAAGAATAAGGGTAGGATAGTTATCATAGGTAGTAAAAATAGTAATTGTCGAGAAAGAGCCAGGAAAATACTAAACTTAACCTTACCGATACATTGGAAAAAGCCAGTTGTTACTAGTTGGACACCTATTATTGGGAAGGCCATAAGATTTATTTGTATAGCCTTCATAGATAAATCTATAAGTTCTTTATCGGTAGTAAATAGTCTTGCACACTGATATGGAAAGAGGTGAACAATAATAAATCCTATAATTGTTATTATAGTTGCCGTTAATATTGTGTACTTTAAAAC
>JAJQAI010000164.1 GCA_021203915.1 Prevotella sp.
TCAATATAAGGGCAAATATATAATTACTGCGGTTAAGTCGGGGTTAATGATTATAGATCAACATCGTGCTCACACACGTATTTTATATGAAAAGTACCTTCAGCAAATAAAAAACTCTAGAGGTCTTTCACAAAAGATACTTTTCCCTGAGATTGTTGAGTTCTCTATCTCGGAGGCGGTAATTTTAGAAAAGATAAATGGCGAATTAGAAAGTTTAGGTTTCGAACTTTCTTCTTTGGGCTCGGGAAGCTACTCTATTAATGGTATCCCTTCAGGTATTGAGGGTATGGATGTAACAAAACTCCTTAAAGAAATGGTTTCTGATATCTCAGAGATACCACAATCGGCTATGGATCAAGTGAATTCCTCACTTGCTTTAAAATTAGCTTTGAGTGCTGCCATTCCATATGGGCAAGTTTTAAATAATGAGGAGATGGAAAATATTATAAACAAGTTGTTCCTGTCCTCTAATGTTAATTATTCGCCAGATGGAAAGCCACTAATGGGAATTCTTAGCAAAGAAGACATTGATAGTATGTTCAATTAAAAATGGTTTTTTTCTCTTCTAATTGTGCAACAGCATGTTGCATAATTGTACTAAAACTGCATTTCTAAATCCTTTAAAGAGATGAACCTCTATTAAAGTTGAGGCATAAAAAAAGGACTCCGCTGAGTCCCAATCTTTAGTTAACCTTAAAACTAATACTATGAAAAACACGATGCAAATTTATGCAAATCATGGCTGTTTATCCTAGGAGGTTTATGCGTTTCTTTTTCGAAAAGCCAATTTTTTTGATTTAGGTCAAATTATACCCTTTATTGTGTGGAGCTCTGCAATTTTTTGTAAGCACTAATTCCTTTATCCAAAAAATCAAGGAAATCCTTTGCGTTTTCTTTATATCCATAAGCGCCACATAGTGGACGGCCATCATTATCTATTATCACGTAAAAGGGTTGGGCATTAGCTCCGAACTTTAGTCGTTGAAGATAACTCCATTTATCACCCACACTGCGTAGTGTACGTTTTTTCCCATTTTCTATTACTTCTTCCGGCTTTTCAAGTGGGGTTTTATCATCCACATATAAGGATATTAGCACTACATCTGCCTTTAGCTTACTTGCAACTTCAGGCTCTGTCCACACTGCAGATTCCATTTTACGACAGTTTACGCATCCATAACCTGTAAAGTCTATTACCACGGGTTTGTTTTCCTTTTTGGCTATAGCCATTCCTTCTTCATAATCAAGGCTTCTAGCCTCAACACTGTTGTGATATATATTAAATCTCTGCGTATACATTGGTGGAGCAAAGGCACTAATGGCTTTACATGGAGCGCCCCAAAGACCAGGAATTAAATAAATAGTGAAAGCAAATGACACAATTCCTAGTATTTTGCAGAAAACTGGCATTGCTTCTTTTTTTGATGAATTTCTTTCAAACTTAAGTATTCCAATAAGATAAAGCCCTAAAGATAAGAAGATGACAATCCATAGTAAAATAAATACCTCACGATTAAGTATTCCCCAACCATAAGCTAAATCTGCTACGGAAAGGAATTTAAGTGAAAAGGCTAGCTCGATAAAACCCAGTACTACCTTAATGATATTCATCCATCGACCCGATTTGGGTGCTCGCTTAAGCCAAGTGGGAAACATAGCAAAAAGGGTAAATGGTAGAGCTAGAGCAATAGCAAAACCAAGCATACCTATAGCAGGACCAGCGATGCTTCCCGAACAACTTACCTCTACTAGCAAAAAGCCGATAATTGGTCCAGTGCATGAGAATGAGACTATCGTTAGTGTAAAAGCCATAAGGAAGATACCCAGTAAGCCTTTAGTGGAGGAGGCTTTTTTGTCAACTTTATTTCCCCAAGAAGAGGGAAGTCTTATTTCAAACAAACCAAAGAAAGATAGGGCAAATACTACTAATAGAAGGAAGAAGAATATGTTAAATACCGCATTTGTTGCTATTGCATTTAGGGAACTAGCACCAAAAATTGCTGTAATTATAAGCCCTAAGGCAACATAAATAATGATAATTGAAATCCCGTATGTAATAGAGTCTTTAATACCTCTGTTTTTATCTCCTGCTTGCTTTAGGAAAAAACTCACAGTTAGAGGAATTAGCGGCCATACACAAGGAGTAAACAGAGCAATAAAACCTCCTAAAAGTCCCATTAAAAATATGTAAAGCCATGAGGCGTTTTGAGTACTATTTGTCTCTTCAAAATCTTGAAGTTCTTTAATAACGGGTTTCCATAGATCACTAACCAAAGCTGATACCCTGGAAGTATCCTTAGCTATTGTGTCCTCTTTAAGTGGCGCTATAGCTAAGGATGTATCTTTAGGGGTGAGTTCTTTATCATCTGTGGTATTCTCATCTTTTTCTACATCTTTAGGCCCATCACCGCTAAAATCAAAGTCAACGGGCATAGGCGGTAAACAACTCTCTTGATTGCAAGCCCCATATTCTAGAAATCCCTTAACATGGTATTTTTCGGCTATTATCTTATATCTTTGAATAAATGTTACACTGCTTTCAAAAAACCTTAGGTCCATACCAAAGAGCTTGTCATACTCTTTAATTTCTTTCCCCCGTGCTAAGAGTTTCCCTTCAGCTATGGCTCCATCGGCTATTTCAGTGGTAATTGTTGTTGATATGGGACCACCTAATGGTAATTCAATGGAATATACGTGCCATCCTTTATCAATAGTAGCGGAAAATATTACGTCAAACTCTTCATCGGAGATGTTCTCAAGACTAACTTTAAAATTAACGGGGTCTTGTATCTCAGCCTTTATTTCAAGCTGGGAAGTTAGTAAAAGTATAAGAAGTGATATAAACCAAAATTTACTCATTTCTCTTTTTTTGGTAAGAGTTTGTCGTGTTCTTTCCTTTTAAGGCTAAAAAAATATACGGGTTTGGGGTATTTTTAATTGGGTGCGAAGATACGAAATAACTCTCTTAAAGAGTTGATTCT
>JAJQAI010000224.1 GCA_021203915.1 Prevotella sp.
CAACTAAACTTGAGGGCATAATTATGGGACCTCAGGCTTAATACTAATTGCATATTTTATTGACTATTTTCTGAAAACGTGAGAATTCTTGCTAAAATATTTTCTGAAAACGTGAGAATTCACTATATTTATCTCGTTGAAAACGTGAATAAAACAAATAAAAAACGCTAAATTTGCTGAAAATAAAATCTAAAAAAAAATGGACGAGCGATACACCATGCGCACTTACATGTCTATAGAAGAGCGCAATATTCATACAGTAGGTTTCATCAATAAAGTTATTGAAAGTGGGCACTCTGCAGAAATGATTCTTATAGCAGAGGCTCTTCAAGAAAGGCAACTAACAAAGATTGCAGAGGAAATTGCAGGTAGAGATAAAACGAAGATTGTTCTTCTAGCTGGACCATCCTCAAGCGGAAAGACATCAAGCAGTAAACGCCTATGCATCCAGCTTATGGCTAGTCGTCGTCGTCCCGTTGCCCTTTCAACTGATAATTGGTATGTAAATAGGGAAGATGTACCGCGCGATGAGTTTGGTGAATACGATTTTGAAAGTCTATACGCTATGGACCTTAAGCAATTCAATTTGGATTTGCTAAATCTTCTTGCGGGTAAAGAGGTTGCTTTGCCAACATATAATTTTGCATTAGGAAAAAGAGAATACTTGGGTGAAAAACTTCAACTTAAGCCTGATATGATTCTTGTCATTGAGGGTATACATGCGCTAAATCCTATGCTAACAGAGCAAATTCCCGCAGAAAGTAAGTACAAAATCTTTGCGGCTCCAATGAGTCCAATATCTTTGGATGGCAAGCATTGGATACCAACAACTGCCAATAGACTTCTTAGACGCATTAGTAGGGATGCTCAAACACGCGGGAAAACAGCTCAAGAAACTATTGCAGGATGGGGCTCTGTACGTCGTGGTGAAAAGAAATGGATATTACCTTTTAGAAAAGAAGCAGATGCTGAATTTGACACCTCTATGGTTTACGAATTAGCAGCTTTAAGGAACAAAGCTGAGGGTGTTCTAAAAAGTGTCCCAAAGGACATTGCCCAATATCGCATAGCAAGCATACTGCTTAGATTCTTAAGGTGTTTTGAGCCTATAGAGGAGGAGCAAATACCCTGCTCATCTTTGATGAGAGAATTTATCGGCAACTCCATCTTTAATGTTGGTTAGAGGAAATCTTTTAACTCATATAATTTCATTGAGTTACTTCCCTTTATAAGGATATAGCGGTCTTTGGGCTGAGATTTAAGTATTTCCTGTTTTACCTGCTCCACATCCTCAAACTTTCGGAATTTGGAGTCAATTTTTCCAAACTCTTTTCCAACAAGCCAAACCTCATCAAAATCTGAAGAGGTTAGAAAGTCAACAACCTTCTCATGCTGCTCTTGGCTAGCCTTTCCTAGCTCAGCCATATCTCCTATAATAGCCATCTTTTTGTCAACTAGCATATCGCGGAAATTATCTAGCGCCGCTTTCATGCTCGTAGGATTGGCGTTATATGCATCGATAATTAGCTTATTAAATTTTGTTGTTTCAAGCTCAGAACGGTTATTTTTTGGTACATACTCCATTAAAGCCTCTGAGGCCTTTTCCTCATCAACGCCAAAGTAAAGCCCAATCGATATAGATGCTAGCATGTTATATACATTATAGTTTCCTATCATATGAGTTTTGATGGCGTGCCACTCTCCACCTGTCTTTCGCCAAGAAAAGTTTAGAAATGGATCAGCAGAAAGAACCTTACCTTGAACCCAAAGGTCAGAAGAATCACTTAGACCATATTTAACTAAGCTAATACCCGAAGATATTCTAAGTAAATGTTCATTCTCGGCATGTATAAAAGCAGTACCCGAGTGCTCTCTAAGATAATCATAAAGTTCTCCCTTAGTACGAATCACTCCCTCAAATGAGCCAAAACCCTCAAGGTGAGCCATACCTACGTTTGTTATTATACCATAATCGGGTTCTACAATACTAACTAGGTCTTTAATTTCTCCAGGATGGTTCGCTCCCATCTCTATAACCGCGATTTCATCGGATTTTTTTAAACGAAGTAACGTCTTTGGAACACCTATATGATTGTTAAGATTCCCTTCGGTATATAGCACATTAAACTTCTTGCTCAACACCGAGGAGATTAATTCTTTTGTTGTGGTCTTACCATTAGTACCTGTAACTCCAATTATTTTTGTTCCCAACTGCTTTCGGTGGAAGTTTGCAAGATGTTGAAGCGTCTTTAAGCAATCCTCAACTAAAATATAGCGTTGATCCTTCTCAAAATACTCCTCCTCATCAACAACTGCGTAAGAGCACCCTTTATCGAGGGCTTTCTTAGCAAAAGCATTTCCATTAAACGATGCTCCTTTAAGAGAAAAAAAGATAGAGCCTTCGGGGCAATCCCTACTATCTGTAGTAATTTGAGGATGTTTTTGAAATAAATCGTAAAGAGAAGAAATTTCCATAGGGCTAGTTATTATTTTCATCGCAAAATTAAATCAAACTAATTGAAACTCAAAATGTCCCCAAAGAGATTTTGATTACTTGGGGAAAATTTAGCTTTCCGACAAAAAGTAATTATTAATCATATCAATCAAAAAATCATCCGAGGGTTCAACGAAACCCTTACTCAAGATCTTTTCAAAGTCTTGAGTAGCGCGCCTAATAACATGCTTGCTTTTTCTTCCATCAATTATTGCTCGAAGAATAAGATTCCCCTTATATGCCTGCTCTATTTCTACTGATGAAATATGGTGACCATTAAGATTAAACTCTCGTTGAAGATTTTGACTTCTATAAAAGCCCCAATCTTTCAAATGTGAGTTAAGACATAGATTTATACGTTGTATCCACTCGGTACTAACTCCGTTTTTTTGGGCAAGTTCTTTAAATGAAGATATTGCATTTACAACTTTTTCTATAATAGAATCTGCTCTTCTTATACCATTTTCTTGAGCTAGAT
>JAJQAI010000293.1 GCA_021203915.1 Prevotella sp.
TCTAGACTTTTTCATAACTTTTCTATACTTTTTTCTAAACTTTTCTCAAGATTTTTCTAGAAAAAGTCTGACTTTTTCTCTTAACTTCAAGGCTAACTTCAAGGCAACTCCAAAGAGACTTCAAAGTAAATCCAAGAATTCCATCTGATTTCCAACCAGTTTCTAACCCTTTTTCACAGAACTTCAAAGCTAACTTCAAGACAACTTCAAGGCAACTTCAAAAGTCAAACCAGTTTAAACCTGCTTTTCTAGAACATTTGGTATACATGTCGTGGTACTTTTTTATGTCATTACACTAAACAAGTTTCCTTTACTCTGCTTACTCTTATACTCTTGAACCTCATTAAACATTAAAGTAACAACAAGTTCTTGAAGCACTGTAAGATTAGGATAATTATAAAAGATTACCTCCACATTATAATTACTACTCCAGTAAAGTTGTGTCACATGACTAAGACTACCACGTTTACGAAGATCTAATCTTCTAACAAATTTTCTACCAATTGTTCAGTAACACTATCATCTTTCTTAACACCACTAGCCATAAAGATAGCATCACCTATATTTTGTACAACATTAAATCCAATCTTATCAATCAAGCGTGCAGGTAAAGGATCGCCCTTAGTATCAGTACAAGCCTTCTTAACAGCAAGGAAGTTCATATCTTGATTCTTATTAATAACCTTCCTCTGAAGATTATAGAACTCATTAGCAGACAATGGTCTAATATAAACCTTAAACTTTTTACCACCAATCTCTACAACGTATGGTATACGTGTATCAGTTCCCATACGTATAAACTCTTCAGTCTTAAGAAAATCTCCAAAGTCTGGTAAATCCTCAATCTCCTGTCTTGTCATATTAGAAACAGGATCATCAACCTCTTCCTCTCTAAGCTCTTCTTGACGCTCCTCTTCCTCTCTCTCTTCGTAATCATCCATCAACTCTTTAGACTTATCCACCATGTTAAGGATATCATCAGGTATTTCTTTACCAGACCTATCTAATACTTTAGCCTCCTTAATCATAGTTTCAGTATCTACATCGCTCTCTAATTCATTTTTCTTAGACTCATACTCTTCTTTATTCATTTCTTGATCCAACTCCATTCATTATACTAATAAAAAAATGTTTAATAGGGGGGTTAAAGTGATGGTAAATATTCATGCAACTGCATCAAGCAGAGACTAACAATTACCATTATAAAAATAAGTATAAAACATATTCTGTAAACATTAATCCTCATAGAAGTATCTGACAAATGACTCACCAACTAAGTTAAAAGTCATTTCAAAGAACTCCCCAGCCTCATTATTCCACTCTTCCTCATCCATACGACAATCATAAGCGTTAATAATAAGGTTACCACCAGGCTCATTAGTGATCATAGTAACAGTACCACCACTAAGTCCTAATGTATCAAAGGCGTCAAGTAAATCATTTTCACTTGAAGGGTCAAACTTAGAAAGCTTACTAATCTCAATCTCAACCCCTGGGCTCAGACTGTTACGAACAATCTTACCACTGTGTGTCTCCTCATCTTGATTGTTATAATCAATACTGAAGTCAATACTCTTAGCCCATCCAACTGGTACACTATCTACAAATATGGTTGTATTATATAATCTCTGTATAGTCATTTACTTACACCTCTGCACTCTCATCTATAAGTGTCATATTAACGCCCATGGTTATTATACTAATTACTCCAACAAGTGATATCTCTACAGGTACATAGATCCTATAAGGACTTCGAACTTCAATATCCCCAATAGTAACCTCTTGTATTACATCAACACTAGAAAGTACTTGATTATTAGTAGCTGTAAGCTGTGCCTTGAAAGCTTCCCTATTAGCTTGATAGTTATTAATACCTAAACCATTTACTAAATTGTATTGTTTAAGTAAGTAGCTTACACTACGGATATGGTTAGCATTCCATCCATTACCTTGTGTATCATTCTTTACACAGAATGTATTATCTTTTCTACTCTTAGGTGTTAAGACCATTACACCAGCACTATTAAGTATATATCCAGCATCATGCTCTCCAAAGAATGCTTCCTCATCAATAGCAGTAAGACCAGGTATTGTCTGATAAGTTAAAGATTGACTAACATTAATACTAGCAGTGAAACCACACATGTGTGCGGCCACCTCTATATAGTCAACATCTTCACCCATGAGAGTACCGCCCTGGTAATATAAACCAATAGCATTTAAACAGTTCTCATTTTCTGCAAATTGATTTGCAATCTCTATTGCATCATCAACGTTAATTATTTCACTAACAATTCCAGCAGTGTCTTGACCTGTATCAATCTCATCTGCACATCTGATAGGTAGTATAAGGTTAGTAGGTCTTTGAACTGTGAATTCAGTGTCTAAGAAATCTAATATCTTAGCTATGAGGTCAGACATTTCAACGCTACCTTTTACTACTGCACCGTTAAGGTCTGATGCAATAAATAGTATGTCTATATTTTCACCGCTTAACTTAGTTAAAGCTTTAATTAGTTTATCCATTGTTAGAGTTCCACCACCATTGGTATCACTCAATGTTCTAATATCATAGTCACAATCTCCACTATCAGCCTCATCTTCGGTTATAGTGTTAACTGTTAAACTAGTAGGTAAAGTAGATCCATTAGATTCTGCATCATCACTATCTCTTATATTGACGGTTACAACTTCTGTAGCTCCTTTATAACCGTTAATTCCCTCCATGAATATACGACGTGCACTTCTTGCCCCATCAAAGTTATATTCACTCTCTGTTCCAGCAACGATTCCATAATGATTTCTTAATTTTCTTAAAGTAGTGAAGCTATAAACTCCATCATCAAAGTTTGGAAAGCTACCAATGATTGCTACTTTACCAGCCTGTCCTGGTGTGGCTGTAGTATTAATAGTCTCATTAGCTAGTTCCACCCTTGTATTAATATCTATGTCATGCATTAGTCTTTATCC
>JAJQAI010000152.1 GCA_021203915.1 Prevotella sp.
TAAATACTGGTAAAACCTACAACCAAATAAGGTTCAAAATAGCCAAATTTCTTAGCGATAAAGGATTTCTTGATGATGAAAGACGTCGTGGACTAATAAGACTTAACAATGCCCTTAAATCGGCTATAAGCAATCAGCAGAATATCTTTGAGGGTTTAAGCATAAGATATTTTGGTCCTTTCGATGGTCATGACATTAACGAACTTGTCCGTCTTTTAGAGCAACTAAAGGATATGAAGGGTCCTAAGCTACTACACCTTCATACTCAAAAGGGACATGGTTATGCTCCTGCAGAAAAGAATGCTATTATTTGGCATGCTCCAGGTAAATTCGAGATAGGTAGTGGTGAAAGAATAGTCAAAGAAGACCCCAATAACCCTCCAAAATTTCAGACTGTCTTTGGTGAAACATTGTTAGAATTAGCAAGAAAGAATCCTAAGATTGTTGGCGTAACGCCTGCTATGCCAACAGGATGCTCTATGAATATAATGATGAAGGCAATGCCAGAGCGTGTCTTTGACGTTGGAATTGCAGAAGGCCACGCAATAACGTTTTCGGCTGGTATGGCCAAAGATGGGATGATTCCGTTTTGTAATATATATAGCTCGTTCTCTCAGCGTGCTTACGATAATATAATACATGATGTAGCTATACTTAGTCTTCCCGTTGTTATATGCTTAGATCGCTCAGGACTAGTAGGAGAGGACGGAGTAACTCATCATGGTCTTTTTGATATAGCAGCCCTAAGGGCAATTCCAAATCTAACAATAGCCTCCCCGCTTAACGAGCATGAACTACGTAATCTTATGTATTCTGCTCAAACAGATGGTTATGGACCAATAGTGATTCGTTATCCAAGAGGAAGAGGCGTCATGACCTCTTGGCGCAATGAATTTAAAGAGATAAAGAAGGGAACATCTTCAAAACTTAAAGATGGAAAAGATATTGCTATTCTTTCCCTTGGCCCTATTGGAAACAATGCCATAAAAGCTATTGAACTTGTAGAAAAGGAAAATCCCCTAATAAGTATTGCCCACTTTGATATGCGTTTTGTAAAACCTTTGGATGAGGAGGCTCTAAAGGAGATTTGCAAAAAATACTCTTTTCTTATAACCATAGAGGATGGAGTCGTCTCAGCAGGCTTTGGCTCTGCCGTTTTAGAATGGATTGAAGATCACAACCTAAGTAATAAGGTTATAAGACTTGGTGTTAAGGATAATTTTATAGAACACGGTACTGTAGAAGAATTGCAGAAGATTGCAGGTATTGATGTTGATGCTATCAAAGAAACTATAAATAAGTGTCTTTCTGAGATAGATTCTTTAGGCTAAGGAAATTAACTTTTTTCTTAAATGCCCCCTTGTTTTTAGTTTTTATCTTGTATTTTTGCAATCTAGTTACATTAGCTTAAAAGTGGTTTTATACTAAAACATTAGACTTTTTATGAAAATCATTATTGCTGGAGCTTATGCTATTGGAACGCACTTAGCGATGTTGCTTTCACGTAACAACCAAGATATTGTGCTCATTGATGAGGATGAAGAAAGGCTTAGTAATATAAGTGGTGACTATGACCTAATGACCATACATGCTAACCCTTCAAGTCCTAGTGCTATGAAGGAAGCAGGAGTACGTCATTGCGACTTATATATAGCGGTGACTCTAGATGAAGATCTTAATCTTTGTTGTTGCATTATGGCTAAGGCTCTTGGAGCTAAGAAAACTGTAGCAAAGGTTAGTAACAACGAATTCCTTGAAAAGGATATAATGGAGATGTTTCATAAGATTGGCATCGACTCCTTAATCAATCCTGAAATTCTTGCGGCTCACGATATTATCAATGGTCTAAAAATGAGTTGGGTTCGTCAACGTTGGGATGTTCACAATGGTGCTCTTATAATGCTTGGAATAAAACTTAGAGAGGCTTGTGAGATTTTAAATGAGCCCCTAAAAGATCTATGTAAGCCAGAGTCTCCATACCATATTGTGGCTATTAAGCGTGGAGGAGAAACTATTATACCTCGTGGAGATGACGAACTTAAAATCTATGACTTAGCTTATTTTATGACAACCCGTAACTATATACCATATATACGTAAAATAGTTGGTAAGGAACATTATGCAGATGTGAAAAATGTGATGGTTATGGGAGGTGGAGATACATCACTTCGAGCTATGCAAATCCTACCTGAATACATGAATGCTAAGATTATTGAAATTGACGAAAAGCGTTGTGAGTATATAAATGAGCTAATTAACCCCGATACAACTATGGTTATCAATGGTGATGGAAGGGATATTCCTCTTCTTATTGACGAGGCCATAAAAAATACTCAAGCCTTTGTTGCACTGACCGGAAGTGCTGAGACAAACATTCTAGCTTGTCTTACTGCCAAACGCCTAGGTGTAAGAAAGACAATAGCTATGGTAGAGAATCTTGATTATGTTAGCATGGCTGAAAGTTTAGATATTGGAACTATAATCAACAGAAAAGCCATTGCAGCGAGCCATATTTATCAGATTATGCTTGATGCTGATACAGAGAATACAAGATTCCTTATGAATGCCAACGCTGATGTTGTAGAGTTTGTCGCTCAAAAAGGCTCTAAAATAACTAAAAAGAAAGTATATGAGCTAGGGCTTCCCTATGGTATGACAATAGGAGGACTTGTCAGAGATGGTGAGGGACAATTAGTTTCAGGAGCATCGCAGATTCAAGAGGGTGATACCGTTGTGGTATATTGCCATGAGATAAATATGGATAAGGTAGAAAGGTTCTTTAAGTAGTATCTTTTTTCTTTTTTTTAGAGAAGGGAATGATAAACTTCAAGCTCATATATAAAGTACTAGGGTCCTTGCTTTTTATTGAAGCAACGATGATAGTGTGCTGCTTGGGTATCTCACTTCACTATCACGAGGATGATGTTCTAGCTTTTATTGTAAGCCTTGTTCTTATTATTC
>JAJQAI010000013.1 GCA_021203915.1 Prevotella sp.
CTTGAAGATGAGGTCATGGCCTTCTTGCCAGAACCACCAGCACCATATAGCATATTGATAGAAGCTAGCTCACTCTCTGCTTGAAGAACTACCATACCAGTAGTTTCCCAAGGCTTTAGTGTTGCTAGAGTCTCTATAATCTCACTTTGTGGCGTGATTGGATAACCAAAGTATGCGTCAGCACCGCAACGTATAGCAGCATGTGCTATTGCCTCATTGCCTTTTAGTAAAGTAATTTCTTTTTCCGCCATACCTATTATTCCTCCACTTTTTTCTTGTATACAGTAATACATCCATCGGGGCATATTATTGCGCACGAGGCACATCCTATACATCCGTCTAGATTAGTAATCTCAACGTATGGATATCCGTTAACATTCACTTTTTTTGTCAATGCCATAACATCTTTAGGACAAGCTCCTACGCATAGGGCACATCCTTTGCAACGGTCCTTATTGACAATTATAGCTCCTTTTATCTTACTCATATATAATTTCTAGAAAACTTTTAGTCGTTTTTTTTTCTTCTCTGGTTGCTTAGTTTTTTTTTATGGATTATAGAAATCCTTACAATAAAACTCAAGGACATCATCAAGCATGCTCTTAGCTTCCTTGGCAGGACTCTCAGGATCTAGTTCCATAGCTTCGATATAGTTGTTTATAGCCTCTGGGTAATTACCCATCTTACGAAACTGATTTCCTCTTAAATAATAATCCTCAGCTGTCATCATTTATCGTAATATTCCCCTTTGCTAGCAGCAAGGGTATTTTTCATTAGTGAACAAATTGTCATCGGTCCTACACCTCCTGGAACAGGAGTAATAAAGGAACACTTTGGAGCTACCTCATCGAATTTAACATCACCATTAAGGCGAAAACCACTCTTTTTAGTAGCGTCAGGAACACGGGTTGTTCCAACGTCAATAACGACGGCCCCCTCCTTGACCATATCTGCTGTTACGAAGTTAGGACTACCAATAGCAGCGATTATAATATCTGCTTGAGAACACTCCTGAGGAAGTGTTTTTGAGTGGCTATGACATACTGTGACAGTAGAATCGCCATAATTTTTTTGCATCATAAGTTGGGCCATTGGCTTTCCTACTATATTGCTTCTACCTAGGATAACACACTTCTTTCCTGAAGTCTGAATACCATAGTGATTAAGAAGCGTTAAAATACCTAGTGGTGTAGCAGAAATAAAACACTTTAGGCCTATTGCCATTCTTCCTACATTAACGGGGTGAAATCCATCCACATCCTTACGAAAGTCAATAGCCATTATGATTTTCTGCTCGTCAATATGCTTTGGAAGAGGAAGTTGAACGATATATCCGTCTACGTCTGAATCTCGGTTGAGCTCTTCAACCTTTTCTAAGAGTTCTTCTTGGGTTACATCATCCTCAAAACGTATTAGGCTACTTTTAAATCCGCACGCTTGGCATGCTAGAACCTTGTTCCTAACATATGTTTCACTACCTCCGTCATGGCCGACTAAGATTGCTGCTAGGTGAGGTTGTTTCCCTCCCGAGGCAACTATCTTTTTTACTTCCTCGGCTATTTCGGCTTTTATCTTTTCAGCGGTGGCCTTTCCGTCGATTAATTGCATGCTAAACTATTGGTCTTACGTTTAATTTTTACATTTTTGGCATACCCCTCATGGCTCCCATCATCTTACCCATATTAGAGCTAGTAACCATCTTCATCATTTTGCGCATTTGATCAAATTGCTTAATAAGACGATTTACCTCTTGAATATTAGTGCCAGAACCTTTGGCAATTCTCTGACGACGAGATGAGTTGAGAATCTCAGGGCTAGTTCTCTCCTTTGGAGTCATGCTAAGAATTATAGCTTCAATACCTTTAAAGGAATTATCATCAATGTCAACATCCTTAATCGCCTTGCCAACACCTGGAATCATAGAGGCTAGCTCTTTGATATTTCCCATTTTCTTTAACTGATGTATCTGAGAAAGGAAGTCATTGAAATCGAATTTATTCTTTTGAATTTTCTTTTGAAGCCGTCTAGCTTCTTCCTCATCGTATTGTTCTTGAGCACGTTCAACTAGGCTTACGATATCACCCATACCAAGAATTCTATCTGCCATTCTTTCTGGATGGAAAACATCGATAGCCTCCATTTTTTCGCCCGTTCCGATGAACTTTATAGGCTTGGTTACAACAGTACGTATACTGATTGCAGCACCACCACGTGTATCACCATCAAGTTTGGTAAGAACAACACCATCGAAGTCTAGGCGGTCATTGAATTCCTTAGCTGTATTAACAGCATCTTGACCCGTCATAGCATCAACTACGAATAGTGTTTCGTCTGGGTTTATGGAATTCTTTAGCCTTTCGATTTCGTCCATCATCTCCTCATCGATGGCTAGACGTCCGGCGGTATCTATTATGATGACATCGTTGCCCATTGCCTTTGCTTGCTTAATAGAGGCTTGAGCAATTCCAATAACATCTTTACTATCCGGCTCGGTATATACCGGAACTCCTATTTGCTCAGCTACAACCTTTAGCTGTTCAATAGCGGCTGGGCGGTAAACATCACAAGCTACCAACAAAGGATTCTTGTGCTGTTTATTCTTAAGCATGTTTGCTAGCTTTCCGCTAAAAGTGGTTTTACCCGAGCCCTGCAAACCAGACATTAGAATTATAGATGGTCGGTTTTGTAGATTTAATCCTACACTTTCACCTCCCATTAATTCGGCTAGTTCATCATGCACTAGTTTGACCATCAACTGTCCTGGCTTTACTGCTGTGAGTACATTCATACCCATAGCCTTTTGCTTAACAGTATCTGTGAAGGTCTTAGCTACTTTGAAGTTAACATCGGCATCGAGTAGGGCACGCCTTACTTCCTTAAGAGTTTCGGCAACATTAATTTCGGTAATTTTACCTTCTCCCTTTAGGATTTTAAAGGATCGCTCTAGTCTATCAC